>CALGNG010000383.1 GCA_937958735.1 uncultured Aquimarina sp.
TCTATGCTTGGAGAATGGTTAGGCGTACACCAATTTTTAGACCTAACTACGAATTTCTTCTTTGGACACCAAGGCTACGAGTATATGGATCTAGGAAGGTTCTGGCAGATTTTCTTAGGAATAGGCTTAGTATTATGGGTGTTTATGGTAGGTAGACATGTAATTTTTGCAATTAAGAAAAATGACGACTCAAAACATTTATTAATCATTCTTTTAATATCTGTAATAGCTATTGGAATGTTCTTCTTTTCTGGTCTAATGTATGGAGAGAATAGTAGTTTACCAGTAATTAACTATTGGAGATGGTGGTTGGTACATCTTTGGGTAGAAGGTTTCTTCGAAGTATTTGCTACCGTAATTATTGCTTTTATCTTTTTAAGAATGAAAATTCTTTCGGCAAAAACAGCAGGTAGAGCTTCTATAGCATCGGCAACTATATTTTTAGCAGGAGGTATTATAGGAACATTACACCACTTATACTATTCTGGTACTCCTGTACAAGCTATAGCATTAGGAGCTACATTTAGCGCCTTGGAAGTAGTACCACTTACCTTAATGGGATTTGAAATACGAGAAAATTGGAACTTACTAAAGTCTAATGAATGGATGCAAAAATACAAATGGCCTATCTATTTCTTTATAGCTGTTGCCTTTTGGAACATGATTGGTGCTGGTGTATTTGGTTTCGTAATTAACCCACCTATTGCTTTATACTACATACAAGGTTTAAATACTACTGCTGTACATGCCCATGCTGCTTTATTTGGAGTATATGGTTTATTAGGAATGGGATTCATTATTATTTGTTTACGATTTTATTCTGATCGAGTATGGAGTTCTCAAAAACTAAAAAGAGCATTTTGGTTACTAAATATAGGACTAGTTGCTATGATAGTTTTAAGCTTACTTCCTGTAGGAATTATTCAAGCATACACTTCCGTAACCAAGGGATATTCTTATGCTAGAGATGCAGAATTACTGTACTCCCCTATAGTACAAACCTTAAAATGGATGCGTATGATAGGAGATATTATTTTCTCTGCAGGTATATTTTACTTCTGCTGGTTTACAATACAAGAAACTATATACTGTATTAAAAAGAAAAATTAAATCTAATTAGCACAAGTCTAAAATAGGCTTGTGCTAATAAAAAAAGTGTAAGATGAAGGAAATAGAAAACAGAGAAGACATTTTTTTACTCGTTTCGACCTTTTACAAAGAAATTAAAAAAGATAATTTGTTAGGTCCCATATTTAACGAGCATTTATCCAAAGAACAATGGCCTGTACATTTAGAAAAGTTAACCGATTTCTGGGTAACGGCATTATTAGGAGAGATTTGTTTTAAAGGAAACCCAAGTCAAGCACATATAAAAGTAGATAAGGGATTAAATTATTCCATGGAGCAAGTCCATTTTGGAAAATGGTTAGAACTGTGGTTTACAACAATAGACTCCTTATATACAGGAGCATTAGCACAAAGAGCAAAAGATGCTTCCCGTAAAATGGCAACTGGCCAGTATTTAAATGTTTGGAAAAACAGACCTA
Source organism: uncultured Aquimarina sp. (assembly GCA_937958735.1). Lineage (GTDB taxonomy): Bacteria > Bacteroidota > Bacteroidia > Flavobacteriales > Flavobacteriaceae > Aquimarina. The sequence goes on from CALGNG010000383.1 coordinate 1,548, forward strand.
ATATTAAAAACTAAAAAATGTATCAAAAAAATAAAATTATGAAAATGTATCAAAGCTATTTAAAAGAATATTCCGAAGGAATAATGGGTTACCAAGCTCTAGCTATTATAGGACAAAGTTGCTTAGGGTCTGTAGCGGCAATGTTAATATTATCTAATGGTGTCTCGTTTGGACAAATGTTTCAATTATTTATAATAACCGCTTTATGCTTGTCCTATAACGGCTCTATTTTTTCTCAACAAAAGCCTAAAGTAAGCTTTAACATTCTTATAATAAGTGTAGTAGCTAGTATTCTATTATCTATCCTTAATTCTATTTAACCAGTATTATAACTTTATAGATATACTTAATTTAAAACCAATAAAACACCTCAACCAATAATACAAAAACACATCTATTACAGTAAAATAATTGTTAAAAACAATAAATAACCCCAAAAAGAAAGCATTTAGTTTCGAGGAAAAGGAATTACGAATCATTACCAAAAAAAGATTCGATTAGTACTCAATATATTTAAAAGGCAATTTCCACCTCGTTACAACGCTAGCACATCACTAAAAAGTGTATAATACTTTTCTTTACTCCCCCCCAAGAGTCTAATTTAAAGTATGTAGGCAATCCCTATTTAAAATTAATAGGGATTGCCTTGTGCCTAGCTTTTAATTTCCTGTTATATAAACTAATTCTGTTAGATGTATTTTATCCATTATTTGTAAATAATTTAGGGTTTCAAAATTCACATTTTTTAAAGTGGGCTTAGGTCTATAAACTTCGACCTTTGCCTTATTTCTTGTTTTATGTACCCAATAGTATAAGTCTGTTTCTGTTTTACTAGTTTTTATAGTTGCTCTATTCCATCCTTTTTTAACCACACCAAACTCTTTAGTTGTTTTATTAATTATAATATAACCACTTTCCGACTCGTAAAACAATTCTTGGAGATCTTTATAATGATGACTTATTTCAATAATAAATAATTTTAAACCACACAGCAAAACAAGAGGTATAATTACTGCTCCAAAAATTAGTTTTTTATATTTCAATAATTTTTTCAACATTTATCTAGGATTAAATTGTTCTAGAAATATATAACATAATTCTTATTTTAGGATATTATGATTATCTATTTTTAACCTATTGTGTTAGCATAATTCTAACTAGTCTACTTTCCTATACACAAATTTCAAAAACCATACTAGTTTTAATATATTTTGTAATACTGATATACAACTGGATAACGTAATTTTAGGATCAATATTTATAGCAAATAATTTTATTAAAAAAATAATCTAAAGAATTATAGTAAATTAAACAATTTTCACAAACAATACGGGGTAATAACTTTTTATAGTTATTACCCCGTATTGTTTGTGAAAATTGTAGAGACTAATTATACATTTTAGCTCTCATTTCTTTTATTTTAGAATCACTCATGTAATCATCAAAATTAGTAAAGCGATCGATAACTCCATTAGGAGTTAATTCTATTACTCTATTCCCTACAGTACGTGCAAATTCATGATCGTGAGTAGTTAATAATATAGTACCAGGGAATTTAGTTAAAGAGTTATTAAACGCTGTAATAGACTCTAAGTCTAAGTGGTTAGTTGGCTCGTCTAACATTAAAACATTAGCGCGAGTCATCATCATCTTAGAAAGCATACATCGTACTTTTTCTCCTCCAGAAAGTACATCTCCTGTCTTAAAAGCTTCTTCTCCACTAAAAATCATTTTACCTAGAAAACCACGAATATTTACTTCTTCCCGCTCTTCCTCTGTCTGTGCCCATTGGCGCAGCCAATCGATTAAGGTTAAATTACTAGTAAAGTAATCACTATTGTCTAATGGCAAATAAGATTGTGTAGTGGTTACTCCCCAAGCAAATTCTCCTGCATTGGCTTTTTGTTTTTCGTTTAAGATCTCATAAAAAGCAGTAGCCGCTCTAGAATCTTTGGAGTAAATAACTACCTTATCTCCTTTATTTAGATTTATATCTATATCCTTAAATAACACTTCTCCATCTTGGGTAGCCGTTAATCCTTCAATATTTAAAATTTGATCACCAGCTTCTCTTTCCCTTTCAAAAATAATAGCTGGATACCTCCTACTAGAAGGTTTAATATCGGCCACATTTAATTTCTCAATCATTTTTTTACGAGAAGTAGCTTGTTTTGATTTTGCAACATTGGCACTAAATCGAGCAATAAATTCTTGTAATTCTTTCTTTTTTTCTTCCGACTTTTTATTTTGTTGTGCTTTTTGTTTTGCTGCCAATTGGGAAGATTCGTACCAAAAAGTATAGTTTCCACTAAAGTGATTGATTTTCCCAAAATCGATATCCGAAATATGAGTACATACAGCATCTAAAAAGTGACGGTCATGCGATACTACAATTACTGTATTCTCGTAATTTGCTAAAAAATGTTCTAACCAACTAATAGTCTCGTAATCCAAGTCGTTAGTAGGCTCATCCATTATTAGCACATCTGGATTGCCAAACAATGCCTGTGCTATAAGTACTCGTACACGTTGCTTACCATCTACATCTGCCATTAAAGTATAATGCAAATCTTCTTTAATTCCTAAACTAGAAAGCATTTGTGCAGCATCACTATCTGCATTCCATCCATTCATTTCTTCGAACAACACTTGAAGCTCGCCTATACGGTCTGCATTTTTATCATCGTAGTCGGCATAAAGCGCATCCATTTCTGCCTTAATCTTATGTAATTCTTTATTACCCATTACTACCGTTTCTAAAACAGAATGCGCATCATAAGCAAAGTGATCTTGCTCTAGGGTAGACATACGTTTTCCTGGCTCTAAATGAACGTGCCCCGAAGTTGCTTCCATTTTCCCTGAAAGAATCTTCAAAAATGTAGATTTTCCCGCTCCATTGGCTCCAATAATTCCGTAACAATTACCTTGAACAAATTGTGTATTTACTTCATCAAACAAGACGCGTTTTCCAAATTGAACCGATAGATTAGAAACTGATAACATAGTACTCTTTTTAAATTTGGTGCAAAAATAATCAAACCATCTGTAAATAGCGGTTTATCTTACCAATAAAAGCAAGATTAATCTATTTATGTACCTTATTTAAAACCTTATATTAAGTAATAATCATAACTAATTAAAAACTATAAGTAAATCAAAAAAGGATTGCCTATTAGACAATCCTTTTTTGATTTTTACAAATAATAGATGTAATTAT
>CALGNG010000384.1 GCA_937958735.1 uncultured Aquimarina sp.
TGTTCGCCAGTAGCTAATTTAGGTATCCATTTTTGTTTTTGGACTTCGTTTCCAAATTCTAAAATATGATTGGTACATAAAGAGTTATGGGCAGCTATGGATAGACCAATAGAGGGATCTACTTTAGAAATTTCTTCTATAATAGAAATATATTCGTGGTAGCCCAATCCAGAACCACCATATGTTTCGGGAACAAGTACTCCCATGAAACCTAGTGCTCCTGCTTTTTTAAAAATATCTACAGGAAAGGTCTGGGATTCGTCCCATTCCATTACATAAGGTTTAATATGTTGTAAGGCAAAGTTTTTTGCCGCTTCTGCAACCATTTGTTGCGTTTCAGAAAAATCGAAATTCATAGAAAAGTGAATGCTACCTTGTGTTTATTTATATCCCAAATATAGGAGTTATCTATTAATCTTATTGGTTAGAAAAGCCTTAAAATTTTTATTGTGCTTAATAGATTTGAGTTTTAAGGTGTTTTTTGGAATTGTTTTGAGTAAAAAGAGACTATGTAAGGATAATTAAGTATTATTTATTGGACAATAAAACATTGTTTTTTTATACGATCGACCTGATAGGATCTAATTCCGTATACTTTATCAATTTGATTAATGTTATTAAAACCATTTAAGGAGTAGCGGAATTTTATAATTCTTTCCGCTATAAAACTAGGGAGTTTAAATTCGTGAATAAGCTGTTTGGATGTTATCGTATTTATGTTATAGCGTTTAATATTGGTGTTAATTGTATTTTTTGTGTAACTGTTCTTTTTAGGATAGGTATAAAGTTGTTTTTTAGGAAAGCGAAGTTTGTTTTTAATAGTATTTAATTGTAGAGTATTTATTTGGGTTACCTTTTTGAATTGCGCAAGGGTGTAGATGGTTTTATTAGTCTTTTGGTATGCTAATAATCGATCTATTTGTTCTGTAGATAAGCCTAGTTGATATCCAGAATAATCGGTAATAGTATTAACGTAATAACTTTTGAGAGGCTTGCTTTTTTTTGATAGATAAGCTGTTTTTTGTTGGTCTAATAATTCTTGAGTCTGGGTATCTAATGCAAATTTAGTAGTGCTTATAGGATAGTTTTTTTTGAGTAGAAACAATAAAAATACAACGAATAGTAGAGTAGCTAATTGTAAGAGACCATTTTTTTGAAGCGAGTTAATTTTCATGCTAATTTAAATTAAGGCGATAGGTTTTTTAAGATCTTTTATGTGTGGTTTGGGGTGTTTTAAAGGACCTTATTATAGAAGTGATGCGTTTTTTGATATATAAAAATAATTAAAGTGTCTTATATTATGGGATGTAAATATAATAATCTGAATTTATTTTGTACTAACTTTTAGTGTAACTATTTTTAATTCAGTTATTTGTTATAGGAGTAGATGGAGGTGTTTTATTGCTTTTAAAAAAAAGTATGTATTATTAAACAATATCTTTTTTACATTTATAATATATGAGCACAGATATAATCAATCGTAAAAAACTACATTCTTCTTTTAGATTTAATAAAAAAGAGTTTACAGAAGTTACATTAACCACTTACGCAGAAAGTTTAATAAAACAAGGAGAGCTGTACGAAGTGGCTATAGGTCGTTTTTTTCTTAAATGGTTAGATAATAGTAGATATATAACAGTATATACATCGGGATCTACAGGAGAACCAAAGGCTATAAAAATAGATAAAAAACACATGATAAATAGTGCTAAAGCTACAGGTAAGTTTTTTAATACTTTAGAAGGTGCTAATGTGTTACTTTGTTTATCGGCAGATTACATAGCAGGAAAAATGATGTTGGTTAGAGCAATGGTTTTGGGTTGGAAGCTGGATGCAATACCTCCCCAATCGAATCCTTTAACTATGGTGCTAAAGTATTATGATTTTTGTGCAATGGTTCCGATGCAACTAGAAAATTCTATAGAATATTTACATCTAGTCAAAAAAATGATAGTAGGAGGTGGAGCGATATCAGAGCATCTGGCAAATTTAGTAAGAGAAGCAAAAACAAAGGTATACGAAACTTATGGTATGACGGAAACAGTAAGCCATATAGCAGTACGCAGAATAAATTCCAAAAAACGTACTTTCGAAGAATCTTATTTTAAAGCATTACCCCAGATAGGATTATCTGTGGATTATAGAAATTGCTTGGTAATAAAAGCTTTATCTGTGGCTAAAGAGGAGGTAACTACTAATGATGTGATAGAGCTTTTTTCTAATAAAAAATTTAGATGGAAAGGACGTATAGATAATATTATAAATAGTGGAGGGGTAAAACTAAATCCAGAGGAGATAGAGCGTAAATTACAAGTAGTAATTCGTAATCGATTTATTGTTTCGTGGATTCCTAATAATAGTTTAGGACAACAATTAGTTATCTTGGTAGAAGACCCTTTAAAAAAGTTAACGATTTTAGGAATAGAGGATAAAATAAAATTGTTAGACAGCTTAAAACGGTACGAAATTCCTAAAAAAGTATTCATTTTAGAAAAATTTAAAGAAACCGCTACAGGTAAAATACATAGAGAGAGAAACAGGTTAAATATTGTGTATTAGTGTTTTATGTTTTTCTTTTAAATAATTACTTGCTATACTGAAAAAGTAGAATTAATTAAAGTTATTTTTTTTCTTTTTTTCTTCTTTTAGATATAATAACTTGCGCCCAATATAACTCAATACAAACTCAAAATAATGGGCTCAAAAATTAAATTTTTAGTGCTGTTTCTTATAACAGTATCCAGTTACTCGCAAGGTGTTGTAACTCAAAACGGAAGATTACAAGTAGTAGGTAACGAAATTAGAAATAAAAACAATATTCCTTTTAGTGTTGCTGGTAACAGTTTTTTCTGGAGTGGTTTCCAAGGCGATGGAGGATTCTTTTATGAGGCCTCTGTAGTAGATAAATTAGCTACAGATTGGAATAGCCAGTTAGTAAGAGCAGCTATGGCGGTAGAACAAGCAGATTCAGGACGTGGATATATTAGTGATCCAGCTGGAGAAGTAGCTAAAATAAAGCCTGTTATAGATGCTGCTATAGCTAATGATATTTATGTGATTATAGATTTTCATACACATTATGCACATGATTATTTAACCCAAGCAAAAACCTTTTTCACACAAATGGTTAGAGAGTATGGGGGTAATGATCATGTAATCTACGAAATTTATAATGAGCCTAAAGGAGATCAAGGAAACCAAACTGCTACATGGAACAATCAGATTAAACCATATGCAGAAGAGGTAATTAAAAGTATTAGAGACGAAGAAGTAAGACTAGGATATACTTCGAAGTTAATAGTAGTAGGAACGCCTTTCTTCTCGCAAGGTGTAGATGTAGCATCTTTAAATCCAATAAGCAATTCTTCAGATAATAATATAGCTTATACACTTCACTTTTACTCGGGAACTCATTCACAATTCTTAAGAAATAAGGCGATTACAGCAATGGATAATGGTATTGCTCTTTTTGTAACAGAATGGGGGTCGGTAAATGCTAGTGGTATGGGGTCTGCTAATGTGTCAGAAACTAATGCATGGATGAAGTTCTTAAAAGAACGCAATATTAGTAGTGCCAATTGGTCTGTTAGTGATAAAGCAGAGGGGGCTTCAATAATAAGCTCTGGCTCTCGTATAGGTGGATTGCTTAACGATAATTTAACGGACTCTGGAAGCTTAGTGCGTTGTATTATTAGTAAGTGGAATGATGAAGCAACGTTTTCTAACTGTGCTATTGGTGAAAGTACGGTAGATCCAACGCCAACACCAACACCAGGAGGAACTGGAGATTGTGCAGGAATAGCGCCACCTAATGCACCAGCTAGGCAAGGAGTAAAAGTTCAAATAGAAACAGTAGTAGGTACGGTAGATACAGCTTCTAAAGCTAATTCGGATTTTAGATCTGCTGGATTGTCTACAGGATCAAGATCTGTAGATTGTGAAGCTGTAATTACAGGGTTTATACCAGGAGAAGCAGCTTCTTTTAGAATCGAAACAACTAGAAGTACAGAGTATACTTTTTTTATAGAATTATCTAGTACAGCAAGTAACTTTACTTTAGAGCTTCAGAGAGACGCAGGTACTGTTACTTTAGCTTCTCAGGCAATACCTAACACAGGTGGGTTAGAAAACTACACAGCATTAGTGATAAGCGGAGTAATACTACCTAATGGAAAACCAGACATAGCTATAGCTATAGGGGGGACAGGAGTAGGAAGTGTAAATATAGAATCCTTTACATATGTTCCAGATTCGGAAGTACTTTCTATAGACGACCTATCACTAAACAAGACAAATATAAATATTTATCCTAATCCAGTGCAGGATAAGCTATATATAAGTACTACAGATAATAAAGATGTAGCAAATACATCGTATGCTATTTATAGTATATCTGGGGCAACTATGGTCCCTTCCACAGAATTAACATCTCAAGAAGTTAATACAGAATTATTATTGGCAGGTGTTTATTTTATAGTAATAGAAAAAAGTGGAAGACAAACCACTACAATAAAATTTGTAAAGGAATAAAGACCTTTTAATACTGCATTAAAAAAGTTACCGTAACAAGGGAGTCTAAGAAGCTAAAATTGTTATACTGTTTTTTTTAAACCTTATTAAGCTAAGTGCTAGTGTAAATAAGTAATAAAAATCAATTCAGTTTAATAAAAATAAGCTTTTTAGGCTCCCTTTTTTACTTCTATTACTCTTTAATTAAGCATAGAAAAAATAAGTATTCAGTAATATTATTTTTTTCGGTGGCTATTCGTAACCAATTTTCTGCTTTTTTAATTATTTTTGTGTAAAATCTACTCAGTAATACTCCATATGAGCCAAAAAGTTTTACTTACAGGAAAAGAAATTGATATTATACTTCATCGTTTGGCTTGTCAATTAATTGAAAATCACGATACATTCGAAAATACAGTACTAATAGGTTTACAGCCTAGAGGTATTTTTGTAGCCCAAAGATTAAAAGAAATTTTAACAAAAGAGTACGGTATAGATAACCTTAGATTGGGCTGTTTAGACATCACTTTTTTTAGAGACGATTTTAGAAGGGGTAATTTACCTTTGGAGGCAAATAAAACTACTATAGATTTTGTGGTAGAAGACAAGCGGGTGGTTTTTATAGACGATGTATTGTATACAGGTAGAAGTATTCGGGCGGCATTAACAGCTATCCAATCTTTTGGAAGGCCTTTAGAGGTAGAATTGTTAGCATTAATAGATAGGCGTTTTAGTCGTCACTTACCTATACAGCCCAATTATAGAGGTAGACAAGTGGACGCGATTAGTGACGAGCGTGTCCAAGTTAATTGGGGAGAGAGTATAGAGTCGGATGCAGTATATTTAATAAATTAATATTTTTATGAGCGAGTTAAGTGTCAATCACTTATTAGGAATCAAGTATATCAATCAAAAAGATATAGAATTGATTTTTGAAACGGCAGATCATTTTAAAGAAGTGATTAATCGTCCAATTAAAAAAGTACCATCGCTACGAGATATTACGATTGCCAATCTGTTTTTTGAAAACAGCACCCGTACCCGGTTATCTTTTGAGTTAGCAGAAAAACGATTATCCGCAGATGTCGTAAATTTTTCGGCAGCATCTTCTTCTGTAAAAAAAGGAGAAACCCTTATAGATACGGTAAATAATATTTTAGCCATGAAAGTGGATATGGTAGTAATGCGCCATCCCAACCCAGGTGCAGGAGTGTTTTTGTCCAAGCATATTGGAGCAAGTATTGTAAATGCAGGAGATGGAGCACACGAGCATCCTACCCAAGCTTTATTAGACTCTTATTCTATAAGAGAAAAACTAGGAGATGTTGCAGGAAAAAAAGTAGTAATAATAGGAGATATTTTACACTCTAGGGTAGCGCTTTCTAATATATATGCACTACAAAGACAAGGAGCCGAAGTTATGGTTTGTGGTCCAAAAACCTTAATCCCTAAATATATAGGAGAATTAGGTGTAAAGGTAGAAACCAATTTAACTAAAGCTTTACAATGGTGCGATGTGGCCAATATGCTAAGAGTGCAAAACGAGCGTATGGATATTTCTTATTTCCCTTCTACAAGAGAATACTCCCAGCAATAT
>CALGNG010000385.1 GCA_937958735.1 uncultured Aquimarina sp.
AATTTGCACCAGTTTTAGAAGCCTGTAGGGATGCAGTGGTAAGAATACAAGGGGGGAGAAACGATATTTTAAGAGTAGGGGCTACTCAAATACGTTTTTTTAACGAAGATATTAAATGGGAAACAACAGTAGAGGCTAATATAGGAGTAGACCTAAGTTTTCTTAAAAATAAAATTCAATTTACAGCAGATGCTTTTCAGAGAGAACGAGAAGATTTGTTATTTCCATTATCATTACCCAATTCGTCAGGAGTAGCCGCAGGAAATTTTACGAACTCTACCACCTTTTATAATATTGGTAATTTAGAAAATAGAGGGTTAGAATTAACTTTAAGATATAGAGACCGTATTAAAGATTTTAGATGGAATGCCAACATTACCTTTAGCACTATTAGAAGTGAAATAACAAAAATTAATGATGATACAGAAGTCTTATTTTTAGGACAATCTAACAATACCATTGCGTTAGGCGAAGCTCCTGGCGCTTTCTTTTTGCATCAAACAGCAGGAGTGGTAAAAAACCAAGAACAGTTAGATGCTTATAGAAAACTAGAAAATAGAGAAAATGCCCAATTAGGAGATTTAATATATGTAGATACTAATGGGGACGGTATAATTAACGAAACAGATAAAACTTTTTTAGGCGATTCGTATGCCGATTTTGATATAGGCTTTAATCTAAGTTTAACCTATAAAAATTTTAATCTAAGTACTAATTGGTTTGCTTCGGTAGGACATGAAGTCTATAATGGTACACGAGCAAGAGCTTTTAGTAATAGAAGGCATAGAGATTTGTTATTTCAATGGACTCCAGAAAACCCAACCTCTAACATTCCTACTTTTAGAGGAGATAATACCCAGAGTCCTAACTTTAGAGGAGATACCGACTTGTGGGTAGAAGACGGAACTTTTGTAAGATTAAGAAACGCCACGCTTAATTATAATTTGCCAGACGAGACTATTAAAAAATTAGGATTAGCTAGAGTGCGTTTTTCTTTGGTGGCGCAAAACGCACTAACCTTTACAAAATACTCGGGATATAATCCAGAAATTAGTGGAAACAACATAAGAAGTAGGGGGGTAGATAACGGGCGTATTCCTATAACGGCGTTATATTCTTTAGGCTTAAATGTTCAATTTTAAAAACTTTAAAAATGATATTATATAGATTATTAATAGTAACACTTGGATTATTTGTAATAGTATCCTGTGACGATGCATTAGAAGTAGACAACCCTAATGCTCCTACTAAAGAAGGTTTTTTTACCAATCTAGATCAATCCCAACTGGTCCTTAATGCCGCCTATGCATCGTTATTAGACGATAATGTTATAGATGTTCCTAACGAGTCCTTTGTTTCCGATATAGGGCACCCAGGGGGAAGGCTGCAATTTAGAATAGCTACAGGAGACAATTTTAGAATTTACAATCAAATTTTTTCTAATAGGACAAGAAGTATAGAGTCTAAATGGGATGCTCTTTATGCTGGAGTACTTAGAGCAAATATTGCAATAGAAGGGATCGAAGAGCTAAGAGCAGATTTTTCTAATTCAGAAAGATGGGAAGAGCAATATGGAGAAGCCCATTTCTTAAGAGCATTATTTCATTTTTTCTTATATTCTATATATAACGAAGGAAGCATTATAGTTAGGGATAAAGTTCCTGTAACTTTAGAAGATCAGAGCGTAGGACTTTCTACGGCAGAGGAAGTATTGCAGTTTATTAGAGAAGACTTAGAAATAGCCATAGAAAACCTTCCTTTTAAAGGACAAAGTACAGAGGGAGATGTAAGAGGACCAGCAACTAAAGGGTCGGCAGTTATGATCCAAGGTCTTACCTACTTTTATGAGAAAGACTACCAAAGAACCATAGAAATTTTAGAACCTCTAATTTTTGATAGCGAATTTGATTACCGTCTAGTAGACCCTAGCGAAATGTACACCTTGGATGGAGAATTTAACGACGAGTCTATTTTTGAAATTTCTTTTACCACAGATTTTAAAATAGAGCAAAATGTTTTTAACGAATTTAGTTTAGCTAATAACCTAGCGCAATTTACAGTAGCTAACAATCCCTTTAGAGGAAATAATAGATTAGTGCCAGCAGCATGGTTAACTAACCAGTTTATGCAAGAAACCAGTCAACCCATTTCTGTAACGGACGAAGACGGTAATAGCATTGTTTTAGGCGACCCATTATTAGACACTCAAGATCCTGATAATTTTATTAACGACGAAAATGGAGTACCTGTACTACGCAATATGTCTAGAAGAGTTTCTGCCATGATTGCTGTAGTAAAAGACGATACCACTCCTTACTACTTAAGAGAAACCACCCCACAGGCCTTTTCTTTTAACCAATTAAATTTTTCTTATTTCAAAAAATATTCCAATCACGACATAGCTTCTTCAGAAAACCGTACCCCAGGCGGAAACCAACGTTCTGGTAAAAATTATATTATAAATCGCTTAGCAGAAGTCTATTTAGTATTAGCAGAAAGTTACCTAGAAGTTGGAGATGCCTCTAAAAGTTTAGGAGCAGTTAATAGATTAAGAGAAAGGTGGGGACTTAAACTACAAGGAAGAGCCACAGATTTTTCTAGTTATTCTGGCCTATTTGATTTTGAAAGAAACGATCATGATTTTGTAGAAAATAATATGCTTACAGATACAGCACTATTAATGGATCATATTAGGCATACCGAAAAACCTAAAGAGTTGTGTCTAGAGGGGCACTCTATAAGAACTATGGATTTAAGAAGATGGGGAATAAAAGCAACACGCTTTTTTGAACTAAGTCAAGAAGATTACCGTACCATATCTTTTGGATATACCGATGCAGAAGATCAAGAGCGAACAAGGTTTAATTCTTTAGTAATCCCAGGTAAGTTTGAGTTTACAGATAACGTAGACGAATCTACACTAACCACGACCCAATTAAACCAAAGAAATTTTGTAAGATCCCAACAAACAGTTCCTCGTGAGTATATAGGAGCAGCAAGTAATTATACCCCAGAAAAAGATTATTACCCTATTCCATTAGAGGAAAGAAGAAGAAATACAAAAATATCATTAACGGAATAAAATTAAATTATGAAAAAATATAAAAATCCTTTTGTAATAATTTGGTTAACGTTATTAGCTTTTTTAACAATAAGTTGTGAAGACACTACAGACGATGCCGAAACAGAGTTTTCTAGTGTCGTATGGTTTACATCCAGATCTACGAGTGGTAATTTATCCAGAAACAAATTAGTCGTAGAAAATGGTTTCTTGTCTTTTATAGATGCCTCGCAAGGTGTTATTAGTAGAGAATGGGAGATTAACGATGGGAGTCGTTTTTTAAGAGCTCCCTTCCAGTTGGGAGACACGGTTTATAGAAAATATATAAACCCAAACTTAAATTTAATTTCTAACGAGTCTGATGCGCATGTTTTTTTTACAAAACCAGGTGAAACAACTGTAAATCTTACCACAACCTTTAGTGACCCCGTATCTTTTAATGGAGTAAATGCTGTCAAAGAAGGAGATGTTTGGGTGTTTAGAGATCAATTTAGCGTAGAAGTTTTAGCCAAACCCAATCCTGTATTTACGGTAAATAATGGCGGTACAGAATTATTAAGGGTAAACGAAAATAACTTTCCAAAGATAGAAGACCGAGACAAATGGCAAGTAATAGAAATAGAATCTGGAGATAAATTAACATTTGAAGACTTTTCTACTAAAGGCGATCCCAATTCTAGACGATGGTCTTTTGTAGAGGGGGTTCCAGCGTTTAGTAATAGAAGAAAAATAGAAGTACAGTTTTTTAAACCAGGAGAACACATTAGTTCTATATCTTCTACCAGAAATGGACAAACCACATTAACAGATACACAAAGTAAATATGTCCCTTTAGTTATAAAAGTAAACCCATCCACGAAACCCTTTGTGGTAAGCGAATGTTCTGTTTTTAGAGCCATAGAAGATAGTGACTCCAATAATAAAATAGCCTTAAATCTTAACAGTCTTATAGATCCATCTACGGTAAATATAAACAGCGATTTTTCGATTAGAATTAGAAATATAGAAGACGCGAGTATAGATTTTACAGCAGAAATAACCCGTATACAGGTTACAAACGAAGGTCAGCCTAGAATAGAATTTACTATAGATCAAGAAATATTAAATACGGATATACCTACCATTTCTTATACAGGCAATACGGTGGCTTCTACAACAGGAAGTGTATTAGAGTCATTTTCCGATATACCTATAGCCATTCGTTTAGAAAATGCATTTCCTAGTCTAAGAGCTGGTTTCGAAGTAGAAAGTAACAACCCCTTAGATGTAAGGATGGCTTTTGCAGATGGATATTTTATAGCTAATAATGGGACAGCTCAAAACCCAATTTTTTCAAGAACGACAAACCAAAGAGATTCTGGTAGAGCTTCTTTACAATACAATGGAGACCCAAGTGTAAGTACACCACCTCTAAGTTTTACGAATGCTGCGGGCAGGTATTTATTTCCAGGGAACACCTACTTTGTTTCTATAGCGGTTTTTATACCAGAGGGAACTAATATCCAAACTATTAATAGTTATATAAATAACCCAAGAACAGATTTTATATGGGATGTATCTACTATAGAGAAAGGAACGTGGGTAAACCTACCAATACAAGAATACGTAGCACCAGCTAATTTGGGAAGAACTAGCACTAACTATTTTATACAAATTACCGATACCAATAACCCAGATGTTACGGGCAGGCAACGTTTATTTATAGACAATCTAATTTTTTCAGAAAAGGAAACCCGTTAGAAATTCTAGATAAAAAATAAGTGAATATTTAATAATATTAAAATTAATAATCATGAAAGCAATATTAAAAATAGTCTGTTTTACATTAATACTTTTATTAGTATCCTGTAACGAAGACGATGATAGCGCACTTAATGGAGGGGATAATTTTGAAACCATTTTAGGTACAGCTCAAGAAAACCCAGATCTAACCCTGTTTTCGGAAATGATCCGATTATCTACAGGAGGAACTCAGGATTTTTTTAAAAGTAATGGTCCTTTAACCGTTTTTGTGCCTAACAATACGGCTATAGAAACTTTTTTAGAACAAATAAATGTAGATAAAGACAGCATTACTACATTAAGTGCGGGAGTATTAGAGCGTATTTTGTCCGAAATAACAATAAACACAGGAGAATTTACGGTAGACCAATTATTAGGAGATTACCACGAAACTTTAAGAATAAAACCTAATAGTACAGAAAATGTAGAAGTATTTGTAAGCATTGTAGACGGTGTACCTAGCATTAATGGAGAGGTTAAAATTGTAGAACCTAATATTAGGGCTAGTAACGGGATTATACACGTAATAGACAGGTTGCTACCAATAAGTAATTTTTTTAATGTAATAGAAAACGATCCAAGATTTAGCACCTTTAATCAAATACTTAGGGCTAATCCAAGTTTTAAATTTTTGGAAGAATTTTTAATTTTTGATTTAAACGAAGATGGAACCCCCAAGATAGAGATGCGTAATGGTAGAGAGGTATTAGTAAGAAACCAGACAAGTACCTTATTTATACCTAGTAACGAAGCTTTTCAAGCACTCTTAGATGGAAACCCTAATTGGAATTCTTTTGAAGATATTAATAAAGATTTATTAGAGAAGATTTTAGGGCTTCACTTTATAAGAGGCAACGAGTTGGTCTCGTCAGAATTCACAAACGGATCAGAAACCCGTAGAACGTTTAATTCGGAAGAAAGACTATTGGTTAATGTGTCTTCTGGAGGAGCTACCTTAACAGATAATACAGGTGGAATTTCTACTATTATAAATACAGACATTAATCCAGAAGCGGGTGTAGTGCATATTGTAGACCGCGTTTTACAACCACAAGTATTACCTCTAGCATTAAATGGTAATATATTAGAAGATCAATCGGGTAAAATAATAATACCTGTTAGCGAAATATTAGGATCAGTTTCTGGAACAGAAGCAGATTTTCAATTACTTGTTACCAATGCAGAAACTGGTTTTGACGAAATAGTACCTATTACCTCTGTAGCCATTTTTTCAGAAGACGCTAGTG
>CALGNG010000386.1 GCA_937958735.1 uncultured Aquimarina sp.
TTTTTTTTTTTTTTTTTTTTTGAAAGAATTTTATAAAAAAATAATCTTCTGATTATAAAATAAATAAGTTGATACTTCTGTTATTATTTAGTAAAAATATTTTCTGGTAGTAAATAGCCTACAGACAACTGGAAATTTAAATTATAAGTGCGTTGATTTCCATCCGCACCAACGCGAAGTATTCCAGGAACAATACGCACTCCAGCAGCCCAATTAGCATCAATTTGATACCAACCACCAAATACAAATCCAAAATCAATAGTACGGATGTCTTTTGTAATAGTTCCTCTACCAGTCCCGTCACTAACTTTAGCATTTAAAAGTATGGAAGGTTGTATTCCTGCAAGGAGTTTAAAATTATTATCTAATTTATATGTAGCTAATAAAGGTAAGTCTACGTATAAAGATCTAAAACCTCCAGAAGCAGTTCCTTTAGAGGAAAGTAAATGCAGTTCTGCCCTAAAACCTAATTTGTCTTTAAAAGGAATTTCGGTATACCCTCCCACGTGTACACCTAACCTAAAGTCATTGTTACTAACGTCGGCTCCAGTTATATTTGTAAAGTTAAGTCCTCCGATAACTCCAAAACCAAGTGGTGTTTGGGAGAAGGATAAGTTACTTGCAAATAATAAAGTTAAAATTGAGAATGTTAATTTAAGCGAATGTATAATCATTTTGAAATGTGTTAGATTTTAGTAATTAAACACATTAATCAGTAAATTATTTTATGGCTTTTTTAACAGAGGCAATTAAGCATACTCAAAAGTTCCAAATTCACTCTTTATGGTTAATTTTTTTTCAGCAGAAGTTTCTACACGACCAATAATTTTAGCATCTACATTAAAGCTTTTAGAGATAGCAATAATATCTTCTGCTATAGATTCGTTTACATACAACTCCATACGGTGTCCCATATTAAATACCTGGTACATTTCTTTCCAATCTGTACCAGAATTTTCTTGTATCAATTTAAATAAAGGAGGTAATTCGAATAAATTATCCTTAATAATATGATTTTCGCTTACAAAATGTAAAATTTTAGTTTGTGCACCTCCACTACAGTGTACCATTCCATTAATAGTGGTACTATTATATTTAGAAAGTATTTTTTTAATAATAGGAGCATACGTTCTAGTAGGTGATAATACTAGTTTACCCGCATTAATAGGAGAGTTTTCTACAGCATCGGTTAATTTAGTATTTCCAGAATAAACTAAATCTGCAGGGACAGAGGCATCAAAACTCTCTGGAAATTTCTCTGCCAAATAGCTATTAAATACATCGTGTCTAGCAGAAGTTAAACCATTGCTACCCATACCGCCATTGTATTCTTTTTCGTAAGTGGCTTGTCCAAAAGAAGCTAAACCAACAATTACATTTCCAGGTTTTATATTAGCATTATCTATAACATTAGATCGCTTTAAACGAGCGGTTACAGTAGAGTCTACTATTATGGTGCGTACTAAATCTCCTACATCGGCGGTTTCTCCTCCGGTAGAATGTATGGTAACACCATGTTTTTTTAAATCGTCAAGTAATTCTTCGGTACCATTTATAATCGCAGAAAGTACTTCCCCAGGGATTAAATTTTTATTGCGCCCAATAGTAGAAGAAAGCATAATATTATCTGTAGCTCCAACACATAATAGATCATCAATATTCATTATTAAAGCATCTTGTGCAATACCTTTCCATACGGAAACATCTCCAGTTTCTTTCCAGTACATATAAGCCAGAGAAGATTTGGTACCCGCACCATCGGCATGCATAATTAAACAATGCTCTTCGCTACCCGTTAAATAATCGGGTACTATTTTGCAGAAGGCTTTAGGAAACAATCCTTTGTCAATATTTTTTATGGCAGCATGCACATCTTCCTTAGATGCAGAAACTCCTCTTTGGGCATATCTTTTACTTACTTCTTGGCTCATTATAATCGTATTGGTTTGCAAAGATACCATAATGTTATAAATTTTTAATAGGAAAAAACAAAGCCATAATATTTTAGAGTAGAGTTGTAATAGATATTAAGATGCTTTTTCTATCCTAAATAAGCTTTTTTTAAAGAAATAAAGATTGTTACAATAGGACTAAGATTTTAAAGAACATTACATAAGATTCGTAATTTAGGATGTGGGTCTCCAAATTTTAAAAATGGGATAGATATTTATAACCCTTTTGTAGATACTTTGGGAAGCTATAATTATTAGTTAGCAATAGTTGTGCTGCCATAAATGTGGAGGTAATAATAGATATAAATGCTTATGGTATCCTAAGCGACTGTATAATAGTATTTGGCATTCCTAGTGTATTTACCTCTAATACCGATAGGGTTAAGGATTTTTGGTTAATGAAGGGAGTGCCTTCTTTGCTCTCAGGTTCGCTAATTTATATATTTAACTGGTTTGGAAAGCTGTTGGGAAAATTCCTGTAAACAATGTTTGCTGGGATGGGATTTATAGCGAAATATTATTGCCTACATATAGCTATTGGTATTTGGTTGGTTTAAAAGAAGGTAGAGTGCTTTTAGGGTATTTTACTTTAGAGTGGTAATTGGTTTCATTCTCAAATTAAGTTTGCAATACTATTTTTTAGAAGTAAAAAGTCTATTTCCTTACAAATGCCTATTAAAATAAAGGGTTAGAATAAATAAAAAAGAAATATTTTTGTTAAAATTAGGAATTATCCGACAAAAAAATAATGTAATTTCTATTATTATTATAGATAAGATACTATTTGCATTACTTTTGGCAGCTTAAACCGTATTGTCAATCCAGATAGCCTCAAATATGAAACAATTAAATTACTCACTTTTTTGTTTATTAAACTTTATAGTCTTTACCAGTTTTTTTTCTGGTTATGCACAATTAAGCGATAAACATTGGTTTCCTCCAATACACAGTAGAGTTACTGGTTCTATAGTAAATACAGAGATACATTTAAGTACCCCGGAACCTGTACCCTTTCAAGTTATAGTAACCGATGGGGCTGGAGACCCTGTAGCGGGTAGCCCTTTCACAATTTCTCAAGGAGCACCTAGTGTAATAACATTAAGTAATAGATTAGGAGGTGCTTCTTTAATGTTAACAACAAGGGATGACTTGAGTAGTGTGCAAGAAAGTAAAGGGGTTATTGCTACAGCATCTAAACCTTTTTATGCCAACTTTAGAGTGCGCTCTAGTAATCAAGCGGGATATCTTACAGCTAAAGGGGCTGTGGGAACAGGAACTTCTTTTAGATTAGGAAGTACTCCTTTGCCATCTGGAGCAAATGCAACTAGAAGTTTTTTTGCAAGTGTAATGGCTACGGAAGATAATACCACTGTAAATTTTTCTGAGTTTAATCCAGGAATTGTTTTAAGAAGAGGAACTGGTACAATAAGTACCATTCCAACTATTATGCTGGATGCAGGAGAAACGTATACAGTTTCGGGTTATGCAGATGATACCAGAGCCAATTTAGATGGTTTTGTAGGGGCTTTAGTGACTTCTAGCAAACCAATTGTAGTAAATACAGGTAATGCCAATGGTACACTAGCTTCAACTACAGGTCAAGATATAGCTATAGATCAAATTGTACCTATATCTATTGTTGGTCAGGAATATGTGGCTGTAAGAGGGGCAGGAGATAATAATAACGAACGTCCAATGATTGTCGCGACTAGAAACGGAACAACTGTTTCTGTTAACGGAAGTTTAATCCCAGGAGTTAACTTAAATGCGGGAGATTATTATTTGGTAGAGTCTAATTTGTATCAAGGTACAGCACACCAAAACATGTTTATAGAAACTTCAGAGCCTGCCTATGTATACCAATTCCTTGCAGGAGCCACAGGTGATGCTACCACAGGGATGAATTTTTTACCACCATTAAATTGTTTGTTAAATAATAGCGTAGATTTAATACCTGATGCAAGGAGGATAGCCAGTACTAGTTACGAAGGTAGAATTATAGCCATTACTAGATCTGGAGCGACATTAAGGGTTGGGGGAGTAGTACAAACAGGCTTTGAAGCAGTGGAAGGTAATCCAGACTGGGTAAGTTACAGTATTCCTACTGTAGATGGTAATATAGTAGTTGCTTCTACCGAAGCGGTATCTGTAGGGCTGTTTGGTTTAAATAGAGTAGCAGGTTTTGCAGGCTATTATTCTGGTTTTGGTGCCGATGTGTCGGAAGCAGAAATAGAACTTTGCCAAGACGATGCTCCCATAGATATTTTAATGGAAGT
>CALGNG010000387.1 GCA_937958735.1 uncultured Aquimarina sp.
CCGGGTCGAGTTACAAAAAACACTTCACCTGTAAGTTCATTTCCCCCAGACTTTGAAGTTACATTAATAACACCATTATTGGATAAGCCAAATTCTGCAGAATAATTGTTTGTTAAAACAGTAATATCTTTAGTAAATCCAATAGGAATTGCAAATTTTTGTCCTCCCAAAAAACGCTCGTTATTATCTAACCCATCTATTAGGTAACTAGTAAATAATCCATTACCTCCATTTATACTTACATTAGGTGCCTCGGAAAAAAAACCTGTGGCTTTAGAAACGTTTGGCAACCTAAATAGTGCTCTCGTAATATCTCTACCTTCTACTGGTAAAGCTTTAAGCTCTTCTTCCTTTAACTCAAAAGAAACTTCGGCCGATTTTCGATTAATTTTTGCAGTAGTATTTGCATTAATAACAACCTCGTCAAGACTTTCTTCTAAATTATTAGCAGGCATCAAAAGCACCTGTACTACAAGGTCTTGATTAGAACGAATATCTATCAAATCAGAAATAGATGGTGCATATACTTCATTTCCTTCAAAAACCACTCGATATCCATTAAGAACAGGAACCGAATTAAAGAAAACTTTTCCAGAGTCTTTTGTAACTCCAGTTTGACGTATGCCTTGTTGATTATTTTCTAATATTATTTTTATGTTAACAACAGGTTGATTACTGGTAAAATCAATAATATTTACGGTAATATCTTCTTGAGCATTTACCATAAATCCTAACATAGCAAAAGCTATGAAAAGTATTTTTTTCATTATATATGATTATTAAATTTAAAAAAGAAAAGTACGATAGCATGATTATTACTTAAATAACACACTACATACCAATAAAATAAAAACTAAAATTAAATAAGAGGAGATCCCTTATTATGAAAATTATTATGGTGAAGTTGAAATAAAGAAAAAACTACATAAGTGTAATTAACCGTCTTAACTTGAATTAATTCTTGTATTATAAGAAGTAATTTTTTTTGAGCTATTGATAAAGTTTTATATACTTTTTTTAAATCTAAAAAAGTATCGATATCATATAAATAATTAAAAGTTACAACATCTTGTGTAAACTTCTTTATATACGATTTAATTTCTAGAGCAATCTTAGCGCTATTCCATGAGAAACTCTCAAATTTATTATTATCAAAATAATCTTTTTGAAGCCCCATCAAGTAGAAACCGCCATCAAACGAAGGTCCTAATACAAACTTATTATTGTCTAGTAATTGTTTTGCTCTTAAAATATGATCTATTTCTAGATCTGGAATATCATTACCTATAGTAATAACAGCATCGTATCCTTTGTTATAGATTGCTGTTATTGCATTACAAAAGCGTTTCCCAAAACTATTCCCCCTTTGCTTTTTCTCTGTAAAATGAAAATAATCAAGCCCAGTCCGCCGAACTTTTTTTACAATACTATTAGTTAAAGTACAGTATAACGTATTTGGAGCTAAAAAAGAATTCCCTGTTCCTTTTTCGTTTTGAAAGGAATCAAAAATTAATATGGCTGTCTTTTTTGTAATCAAAAAATTATAAAAATTTATACTATAAGTCGGATATAACTTATCTAATTTACAACAAAATACCTACTGTCTTTTCGATTTAGAATAACCATTTAAAACATACAAATCGAACTGATTTAAACTTTAATTTTATACTTGTTATTTTAGTTACCTAAAGTGTACGGCTATTCTATATTTCGATTACAAAAAACAAAAAGGAGTTTAAAACTAACTTTTATTATTCAAAAAAACATGAAATTTAACTATTAAGTGTTTTTAAAGACCTGCAATAGTTTTGACTTTTACCGCTTTTTGGATACCCAAGTGTGCATCAAGCTCTCCTTGTAGCATTGATTCTAAGGCTGTACTCTGAAGTTGTTTCAATAAACTGGTTAATTCGGCTTCGGCCTTAAGACCATCCAACAAGCTACTGTTCAAAAATTGTTCCTTTAAATCTTTCATAAGAAAACTGTGTTATTAAAATTAATCAAAAAAAATAGACAGGTTTTAAAACCCGCCTATTTTTCTGTTTACACAGTTTTTTTGAACACTGCCAAATGTTAAAAAGTTATAGCGTAAAATTGTTTCTTCAGTTATCACAATTTAAATACTTACTATCCTTTTACAAAATCTTGATTCGTTTTTTGAAAGTTTATTTTACCTCCAATACCACACCTTATTTCGGATGAATCTGTAAGGTATGCTAAACCATTTACTTTTGAATTAATTGAAGTATTTTGCCATGCGAGTAAAGCCATACTACAAGGTGTTTTTGTGATACTGCATACACCAAAAGGAGTTATTATTTTATCTGCTTCTGTGGCTTGAAGCATTCCGTTAGTTTTTATGATACTTTGACTAACCACAGATAGAGTTGCAGGGAGAGTTCCTTTATCACAAAGACACATAGACTTGTCTACTACTTTTTTTGAACTCATAATTATTCTTTTTTAATTAGCTTACCATTTTTAAAATACTGTTCTAAATTCTCAGACTTCATGTATATTAGTTTCCCTTTACGAAAGAATTGTACTATGCCTTTTTGATATACTGCTATCATTTCACCTTTATAGTTATATACTTTGCGGTTTCTAAGATTGTTCATCGAATACAAACCTATTTCTCTCATTTCTCCAGGTTTCTCATAACTATAACCTTTATGAACCCCATGATACATTACTACTGTATTGTCGAAAATTTCAATTTCATACTCTCCTGATAAAGTACCGTTTTCGTAGTATGTCTTTAGCATTTTATTAGGATAATCATATAACCTAGAAAGATTACCATTAGAATAAAAATCTTTATGAGGTTTGGTATAATCTACAAAGCCATTTTTAAAGTATTTTATTTGGTATAGCTTTCCATTACTGTGATACAACTTTTCTTCTCCTGTTCCATTTTTAAAAGTAGTCTGATATAAGATATTTTTAGCATTATTGTAAACTGTGTATACCCCATGTCTAAGCCCTTTAACATAGTATTCTTCTGTCTTCATCCCTGAAGAAAAAGTCCATTTCCCCGACTTAAAACCGTTAAGAAATAACCCCTCGCTATTTTGTTTATTTCCAGTATCTCGTGGAAGTACACCACAATTAACTTCTCTATGAGCAGGAGGAATGAAATTCTTTTCAGATACTTCATATTTATAAGAAGGAGTATAAGGTTTGATAGAAGAATTAATATAAGGAGGTTTTAATTTGTCTATAATTTTAAAATACCCATCTAAAACAATAGAATCTTTAGGTATATCACGATTACCAAAATAATCGTTTATATCATACACTAGGTAATGCTTATATCTATTACTACTATCTATTTTTACAATTGTTACTTTTTGTTCCTCTTTATCTAAGTTCCAACTTGGTTTTTCTGATAAATAATTACTAAAATAAATAGTATCTAAACGTGTCTTTTTGGTTATTAAATTAACTCTTCTACGAAAAACTCCAATATTGAGAGGAAACAACAAATCTTTTGAATCGATATCACCTCTGACACTAGAGTAACTTCTTTTCTTAGTTAATGAATCAACTTTTTCTTTAAATACCGTTACTGTTGTGCTACCATTCTCACCTTTATATAA
>CALGNG010000388.1 GCA_937958735.1 uncultured Aquimarina sp.
GATGTACCTCTTCCTGTCCAGCTAACCTAACAGGTAAAAAATTATCTCCTCGTAAGATAATGATGGATACTAGAGACCGATTAGAAGAGGTAGGTAAAAATATTGATGCTAATAATGGAGAATTTAAAGACGATGGTAAGCAATTATTAGGGGATTATATTACTCCAGAAGAATTATGGGCATGTACCACATGTAATGCCTGTGTAGAAGAATGTCCAGTAAGTATAAGTCCATTATCTATAATTATGGATATGCGTCGTTATTTGGTAATGGAAGAAAGTGCTGCTCCAACCGAATTGAATAATATGATGTCTAATGTAGAAAATAACGGAGCACCGTGGCCTTATAACCAAATGGATCGTTTAAATTGGAAAGACGAATAAAGTTTCTAAACTAAAATGCTACAATTATGAGTCAAGAACTAAAAGTACCAACAATGGCAGACTGTATGGCGGCAGGGAAACAACCAGAAGTGTTGTTTTGGGTCGGTTCTGCAGGTAGTTATGACGATCGTGCAAAAAAAATAACGAGAGCTTTTGTTAAGATATTAAATAAAGCAAAGGTGGATTTTGCAGTTTTAGGAACAGAAGAAAGTAGTACAGGAGATATTGCAAAACGTTCTGGGAACGAATTTTTGTTTCAAATGCAAGCAATGATGAATATAGAAATTCTAAATGCTTACGAGGTGAAAAAAATAGTAACCTGTGACCCACACTCCTTTAACTGCTTAAAAAACGAATACCCAAGCTTAGGAGGGAAATACGAAGTAGTACATCATACGCAGTTTATAGAAGAATTAATAGAATCTGGACGCTTAAAAGTGGAAGGAGATGCTTATAAAGGAAAACGAGTAACATTTCATGACCCTTGTTATCTAGGAAGATCTAATAACGAGTATAATGCTCCAAGAAAAGTGTTAGAGACTACAAAAGCAGATATTATAGAAATGAAAAGGCATAAGCAAACGGCTTTATGTTGCGGTGCTGGAGGTGCTCAAATGTTCAAAGAACCAGAAAAAGGCAACATGGATATTAATATTCTAAGAACAGAAGACGCTATAAAGACCAATCCAGATATTATAGCTACGGGTTGTCCATATTGCAATACAATGTTAACCGATGGGGTTAAATATAAAGAGAAAGAAGATAAAATAACGGTTTTAGATGTGGCAGAAGTGGTTGCTAATTCTTTAGGATTGTAGTAAAATAAAAAACATTATAAATAACAAAGCTACTCCAATATCGAAGTAGCTTTGTTATTTATAATTAGCAATTCTTAAAGTAAAAATCACCTATATGCATAAATTTCGTAGAAATTTGTGTATATAGGTGATTTTTAAGTATATATAAATAAATCTTAAGGCATATACATTTTTTAGCACAAAAATTTAAAAGAGGTACAATTTCTTAAAAGACTATTTTATAACAAAAAATATTACTCCAATACTATTCAAAGAAAAACTTTCATATGTAAAATAGAATAAGCAATTTTGCAGCCTTAAAGAGCAAACGTAACATTATGGCAAAAGAGATTTTTCTTTTAAATATTTCGGGACAAGATAAACCAGGTTTAACCTCTAGTTTAACCGATGTTTTAGCACAATACAATGCTAAAGTATTAGATATTGGACAAGCTAATATTCATGACACTTTATCTCTAGGGATTTTATTTGAAATAGAATCTGGAAAAAAATCGGCAGCGGTATTAAAAGATTTGTTGTTTAAAGCCTATGAATTAGGTATTACAGCAAAATTTAAACCTGTTAGCTTAGAGGGTTATGAAAAATGGGTAGGCCTTCAAGGAAAGGATAGATATATTGTTACGCTATTAGGAGAAAAATTAGCTGCTAAACAAATATCGGAAGTTACCAAAGTAATTTCGGATAAGAATTTGAATATAGATTCGATAAAAAGACTTACAGGGCGTATATCGCTTGTTAAAGAAGACGAATATCCTAGAGCTTCTATCCAGCTTTCTATTAGAGGTAAGATAGAAGATAAGGCAGAGTTTACAGAAAAGTTTATGGAAATATCTAGAGAACTAGATGTAGATATAGCTTTTCAAGAAGATAATATTTATAGAAGGAATAGACGTTTGGTTTGTTTTGATATGGATTCTACTTTAATACAAACAGAGGTAATAGACGAATTAGCAGAATTGGCTGGAGTGGGAGAGCAAGTGCGTGCTATAACAGAATCGGCAATGCAGGGAGAAATCGCTTTTAACGAGAGTTTTGAAAGAAGAATGAAGCTTTTAAAGGGATTAAGTGAAGAAGTACTGCATAATGTAGCTATTAATTTGCCAATTACTAAAGGAGCAAGAAGGTTAATAGATACTTTAAAAAGTTACGGATATAAGACGGCTATTTTATCGGGTGGTTTCACCTATTTTGGTCACTATTTGCAAAAAGAATTAGGGATCGATTACGTGCATGCCAATCAACTAGAAATTAAAGATGGAGTCTTAACAGGTGGTTATTTAGGAGAAATTGTAGACGGTAATAAAAAAGCTACATTTTTAAAAGAAATTGCAGCAAAAGAAGGTATAGATATCGACCAAACTATTGCAGTAGGAGATGGAGCTAACGATTTACCAATGTTAAACTTGGCTGGTTTAGGAATAGCATTTCATGCTAAGCCTAAAGTAAAAGATAATGCACAAAGTTCTATATCTAGTATTGGATTAGATGGTGTTTTGTACTTATTAGGTTACCATGATAGACATATCGATTTAGTGGAGTAACATACATAGCAATTATATAAACCAATAATCCCTACTTACGTTTACGCAAGTAGGGATTATTGGTTTATATAATTGCAGATAACTGTTTTTTTAGATTAAAATTATTATGGGAATTTAAAGATTAGAAATTATGTATTTGATATTCTAATAGTTATGTTTGATTATTAGAATATAATAGAGTTGTAATATTGGTGTGCGAAGTTTTTTTACTGTAAATAAAAATAAATTAAATTTTTAAGCAACCTATTTGCAATTATGTACTCTATATAGTAGAACTAAGCAAATGGTAAAAAGTGTTAAACCAAAGTTTTTTTGGAATTAGTAAAGCTTATAAAAAAATGTCAAAAGAATAATGTAGAGGCTCAAGAAGCACTCTATAGACTTTATGCGCCTAAACTTTTAGGAATATGTATTAAGTATTGTAATGATAAAGCATTGGCCGACGACCTATTTCAAGAAGCATTTATAACTATTTTTTCTAAAATAAAGCAATTTAAACACAAAGGCTCTTTTGAAGGTTGGCTAAAAAGAATAACTATAAATACAGTATTGACTTATTATAGAAAACAAAAAATAAGTGCTTCTATGGATATAGAAAGTATACCAGAAGTACTTGAAGATATAGATCTAGATTCCGAGCAGTATACTTTAGAAGAATTGTTAAAATGTGTTCAAGACTTACCAAATCAATATCGTTTAGTATTTAATATGTATGTGTTAGACGAATATTCGCATAAACAAATTGCTTTTGAATTAGGGATAACCGAAGGAACTTCAAAATCTAATTTATCTAGAGCAAGAGTTATTTTACAAAAAAAACTAAATAAAAAAAGATATTTAATTAGTGGATAAAAGTAGAAGAAATATAGACCATCTTTTTCAAGAAAAACTGCAAGATTTAGCGGTAGTTCCTGACACGGAACTTTGGGATACTATTTCTAAAGATTTAAATAAAAAAAAACAAAAAAATAGAAAATTGTTGTTTTGGGTGTTGCCTACTGGTATTGCCGCCACATTGATTGTTTTACTTTCAATATGGGAAAATTTACCTGCAGTAAATAATAAGATACCAGTAGACTTACCTCAAATAGTAGAACAAGAAGAATTTTGTCCAGAAGACAGTAGAGTAGTACCTTTATTAAACATAATTTCTAAGATAAACGATACGGAAATAGTAGAGAATAATAGTGTTAAGGTAAATTCTAATAAAGTAGTATCTAACTTAGAAACAAAAAAAACTAATACCAAATTAATAAATATAGTTAATAGCTCAAAAGAAGAACATTTAGCCTATACATTTACTAAGATAAAAACAGAAAAAAGAAAGGGGAAAGAAAGAAGGCTAGAATTATTGGAAGGTGGCAATGTAGGAAGGGTTAAAGAGAATAATGTAGCAGTGCTAGACAGTACTTTGTTAAATAAAAAAGAACAATCTTTAAATAACATAACTAGCAGTATAGAACTACTAAAAGAAAGTGTTAAAAGTATAGATTTAGAAAGGGCGCAATCAAATCCTTTAGAAAATAAAAAGGAGATTAAAGAAAATAATATTGCGGCAATAGATAGTACTTTATTTAAGTTGAAAGAAGAAGGTTTTAAAATAACAAAAGCCAAAGGGAAAAGCCCTAAAAAGTGGAGTATTCAACCAGGTATTAGTCCTATAATTTACAGTTCTATAACAAATGGATCTCCTATCGGGGAGGATTTTGAAGATGTGAATGCTACACAGGAAGGAGTAAGTTACGGATTAAAGTTAGGGTACCAATTAAGTAATAAGTGGACGATAAGAAGTGGTATTGCTATAGCCAATATCACGGTAGGGGTAGATAATGTTATAGCCTCTAATGGGACAACCAATTCCAGTAATGTACTTTTAAATAGCACTAACGAAATTTTAAGTTTTACTCCAGGAGAGCGTAATGGTTCTATTTTATCATCAGATCGACTTAACTCGCCAATGCAAGAAGCTCCAGAGGAATTCACGTTATCCGATCCACCAACGATTAATGAAGTTATAGAAGAAAATGATTTAACGCAAAAAGGCGAGGTCTCTCAAAATTTTAGTTTTGTAGAATTGCCAATTGAAGTATCTTATAAGCTTACAGATAAAAAATTAACGACTAAAATTATAGGAGGAGTAAGCCTTTTTATATTGGATAATGCCTCTAAAGATATTTTTTTTGAATCTCTAGATCAAAGGATGCTTGTCGGGACATCGGAAAGTTTTAATAAAGTAAGTTACTCCCTTAATATTGGAGCAGGTGTAGATTATAAGTTTACTAAAAGTCTATTGTTTAATATAGAACCTACTTTAAAATATCAAGTAAACACTTTCGATGATACCACAAATTTTAACCCATTCCTTTTTGGTGTGTTTACTGGGGTTAAATTTATATTTTAAGAAGAAGACTTTTGTTATATAACATTATTATGGTTAGGATATTTGCAAAATAATTAACCTAAAAAAAATAATATGAAAACTATTTTGTGGGCATTGGGCTTATAGCTTTTAAAAGGAATATTAAACAATCCGTTTAATTACCCTAAGTTTATGGGTGTGCGTGCGTAATTCTGCATTAAAAATACCTGTATGGTCTATGCGATCTATACGTACTTTTCCACTAGCGTGGATAATATAGTTATCCTCCATCATAATACCTACATGGGTGATTTTACCTTCATTATTATCAAAAAAGGCCAAATCCCCAGGTTCACTCTCTTCAATAAAACTTAAAGCTTCCCCTTGGGTAGCCTGTAAGGAAGCATCCCGTTTTAATAAATGGCCATTTAGTAAATAAACCATTTGCGTAAAACCACTGCAATCTATACCAAACGGAGTTTTACCACCCCATTGGTAGGGAACATTTAAGTAACTTAAAGCTGTTTCTAAAAAAAAAGATTTTGGTCGTTTTACATTAGAAAATTCACCATCGAAGCCATGTTTTAATAACGCTAATGCATTTAGATTAGCACCTTGGGTAACAGGAATTAGTTGGTCGTTATCTCCAATAATAAAATCTATTAAATTAGTTACCAATTTAGGGGTAGATTTATGTAATAGTTGGTAGTCTTCTTCCAAACAAAATACAAATTGTTTGTTATCCATCCATCCCTCATATTTATCATTGGCTAAGCGTACGCG
>CALGNG010000389.1 GCA_937958735.1 uncultured Aquimarina sp.
CTAATAAGTTGTTTTCAGAAATTTCAACTTTTGGTTCAATGTCAGAAATAGCCTCTTTTTCGCAGCTTACCAGCATAAAAATAGTGGTAAGTAGTAATAGTTGTTTTAGTAAATTTTTCATGATAGTTCATTTAATTTAACACAAAATTATGATAAATTTTATCTGATAAATACCTTAAAAACGATTTTTGAGAAATTATAATTATGTAAAAAAACAAAGAAAGCTAGAAGGTTGATTTTTTGTGTTTTAGAACGTTAACGTTGTAGTTTGTTTTTGTTAATATATTGTTAAATAAATGATTTTAAATAATATTTTTTATATATAAATAGAATTTCTGATTAATGATATTTGGCTTAAAAATGAATAGGGTTGACTATAAATAGGAGGTGTTAAGCTTTTTTTGCTTTAAATGGTTGTGCTAATAAATAAAACAGACCTTATTTGGATTATAAGATGTATATTTTATGCATGTTTTTATTTGATCTATTGCAGACTTAAGTCCAACAGTAATAACACTAGAGACAAAGGAGGTGTTTTTGGAGTATAAAACATTACGAAAAACAATTATTTTTAGATTAGCGATAAGCCATTTTTTGTACTTTTTTTAAATTCCCCCCTTTTAATAATAAATCAAAATATTTGACACCTTCGTAAATAGACAGGAATTTTTGGATTAAAGATAGATCCTACAATTTACTATATAGTTAATAAATGCTATTCGATAATTTTTGCTTCTAAGTCTATTTTACTTTTTATTACCTACTGTAACTTTACCTTCGTCAAGGTAATTAGGATTCGAACAAATACCTTGTGTGTTTGTATCGAAGAACTTTATTAAGATGTTTTACAAAATTTAATTCTAACAGATTCTTCAAATAAATTATTATTACCAACTTTGCTATTATCCCACTTCTGTTTTCAAAGCTAGAATTGTATATCCAGTAATTTAGTTATTAATAAGAATTCAACACTCGCCTTCATACGGATACATAAATTTTAGCGTAAGTATATTTAATTCTAACAGATACGTATTAGAATGACGAAATTTCAACTAATATATTAGTATTTTCTATCTACTAGATCAAAACCTAGTAAACTTTTATGGCTAAGTATAGTAGATATAGCAGTAACCACTTCTTTTAAAACACTAATATTGGTAGCGCTAAATCGGCCTACAATTGTATGGACATTGGTACGGCTAATATTATAAGCTATTTGGTCTTTGTGGGTAATTTCTAGTTGGTCTAAACAAGTTTCTAGAAGTACTATTTTTTCATTTTCTTGATCGCCAACCAAAAATAGATTAAGAAAAGAAATGTGTTTTCCAAAAGCACCTGGAGAGAGTAGGTCTATTTCTTTAGGAGAAATTTTAAAGTTATCCCAGATTGCTATCTCGGAATCTATTTTAATTTTGGTAGAACTATCAAAACACTCAAATTTAAAAACCTCGCCATTAGCCGTTCTGCCCGCAGAAAACCAATCTATAAATAGTAATACTGCTCCTTTCTGAAGGTTAATTATATTGGATTGTAAAAGATTCCCTCCTTTATGCATAACCAAGGGGTCGTTTAAAAAAACATGAAAAGCATTAGCGGCTATTTTAACATTAATTTCTTGTTTACAAACAATACCATTACTCTCGTATACCCGAGTATTGGCCTGTGAGCTAATTATAGAGGTAGTATTAGTAGCACAGGAAACTTCTAAGGTTACGGCATCCCCTTCTATATACCCACCACCGTAATTGGTTAGCATACAAATAGCGGTATTTTTTATAGGTTTGGGGTTTACAATTTTTAGTGGTTTAATGCTTAACTGTTCGGTAACTACAGTGGTATCTTCTAACAGATTAAAACTAATTTTAGAATGGGTTAAAGTTTCGGGAAGCATACCGTTAAAGGGTTAAGTTAGTGTTATGGTGTACTATAAAAATAAGATTTTAAATTGTGGACTTCCCAACTTTTGGCGGACATTTTTTAAGATCTATTTAAGCGACTATTTTAAATTTGTTATAAAACTCTACCTCTATTTGATGAGGTGTAATATGCTTTTTATATTTATTTTATCATTTAAATAAAGAATAAATATAGAGGAACAGTTACCGAATCGCAATAGATAGCGTCACTATTGTCTAAAATATGCCCA
This sequence comes from uncultured Aquimarina sp., assembly GCA_937958735.1. Lineage (GTDB taxonomy): Bacteria > Bacteroidota > Bacteroidia > Flavobacteriales > Flavobacteriaceae > Aquimarina. The sequence goes on from CALGNG010000389.1 coordinate 2,147, forward strand.
TGACATATTAATTTCACAAACAATAAGATCAGTATAGGGTGAGAAATTAAGGAATCGATTTTATTTTTTTAAGTCTCAAATCAGAAACATTTGGCTTTTTTAGAAATATTCCCGTTCTTGTCTTAAGTATTTTAAACGTTTCAATGTTCAGAAAGTGAGCTTTTTACGCTGTTAAGCAAAATGCTTAAGGCGAATCTTGGATAAGTGAAAAACATTTTCAAAAATATTTAGATGAGTATAGTTATCGAATAAATTGTTCAATACACAAGCAAACTATATTTGACAATCTAACTAATAGGATGGTTAACAATAAAAATATTGATTGTAAGCAAATTATTAAACATTAAACATTTAACATAAAACAATTATGAGGAAATTTAAATTATTAGTCATCATTTTTGCCTTCTCTTTATTAGGGCAATGTTTGCATAGTCAAATTGAAATTCCAGACACAAATCTAAAACAAAAATTAGCAAGTGCTAATAGTACTAATAATCAAATAGCTTTTAATAGTGCTGGAGGTGCCATTGTTATAGATACCAATGGAGATGGTCTAATACAGCAAGGAGAGGCAGATTCAGTTTATCGATTAAGTTTACGTCATATTAGTGGTTCTAGAATAGAAAGTATCGTTGGTTTGGATTTATTCCATAATTTAACTTCGTTGGATGTTAATGGTCAAAACATTTATAATTCAGCAGAATTATATGCTTTAAGTACAACGTTAAATTATTTAGATATTAGTTTGAATCATGCTTTAGATAATGATTTTTTAAATTTTGCAGGAACAAGTTTAAGTAATCTTGAAACTCTAAAAGCAAGTAATATTGGATTTAACACTATAAACATTACAGGTTTAGCATCTTTGGAGGAACTAGATGTTTCATATAACTTTCTTACTACATTAAATTTTACAGGTTGTTCTAGTTTGCAATTAATAAATGTGTTTAAAAATCGATTTCCTAATGAAAGGGGTGCTGTTGGAATACAATCGTTAATTTATGGTAGTGGAGATACTAATAATGTTACAGCATTAAATGTTAGTACTAACGATTTATCTAATTTGAGTTTGTCAGATTTTCCAAACCTAGAGTCATTAAATATATCTAATAATAATTTTACTTTACTAGATGTTTCAGATCTCAATAATTTAAATGTTTTAAAGTGCGATGATAATAATATTAGCAGTATAAATTTTGGAACGATAGACCAATTAAGTAATTTAAGTTGTCTCCATAATAGTATTACTGAATTAGATATTAGCAACCTGAGTAATTTACAGATACTTTCTTGCAGCAACAACCAACTAACAAGCTTAGATTTATCGAATAATAGTCAATTGAGTGAACTAAGTTGTAGTAATAATAACTTAATTACCATGTATCTTAAAAATAATGGACCTCTTTTGGCTTCAGAATCTTATTTCGATTTCCATGGCAATCCTAATTTAAATTATATCTGTGAAGATGCATATCAAATTTATCAAATTAATGACATTATAGATATTAACGGATATACTGGAGTAACGGTTGATTCTAATTGTAATAAAACTACTTGCCAAATTGAACCAGATTTTGGTTATGGTCGAACAACATTTGCTGACCCATGTTTATATAGCTTTACAGATAAATCTGAAGTGCCACTTGGGTTTGATGTAGCAGCTTGGATTTGGACTGTTAATGGGGAATTTGTTAGTAATTCACAAGACTTTAATTATACTTTTTCTTCTAATGGAACGTATTTAGTTTGTTTAACAGCTACAGGATATAATGGAAAAGAAAAATGTTCTAATACTATATGTAAAAAAGTAGAGGTAACCAGCTGTAATATTTCTTCTGTTTGCGAAATTAAGGCAGATTTTAATTCTAAACTAATATCTCGTTCTTCATGTTTATATAGCTTTACAGATGAATCTGAAGTACCACTTGGAGTTGATGTAGCTGCTTGGACATGGACTGTTAATGGAAACTTTGTTAGTAATTCAAAAGACTTCAATTATACTTTTCCTTCTAATGGAACGTATTTAGTTTGTTTAACAGCTACAGGATATAATGGAAAAGAAAAATGTTCTAATACTATTTGTGAAAAAGTAAAGGTAACCAGTTGTAATAATCCTTCTGTTTGCGAAATTAAAGCAGGTTTTAATTATAAACTAAAATCTTGTGAATATCTCTTTACAGATAAATCTGAAGTACCACTTGGAGTTGATGTAGCTGCTTGGACATGG
>CALGNG010000390.1 GCA_937958735.1 uncultured Aquimarina sp.
TTATCCACTGTAAAAGGTAAATATTCCCATAATTCTAAATTTGGAGTTGGAAACTCCCCTTTTAACCCTTTACCTCCACCTTCTCGGATGTAAGAACCTACAGTGGTAACATTTAGGTTTCCTATTATTTTAATAAAAGTAACTACCAAAATAGCGGTTAATGCAGCAGGTAGTTTAGCTGTAAATTTTATTTTAGGTAAAGCACATACAATTCCCATTGTTAACAATACCAAACCAATCATTGTATACATTTCAGAACCCATCATCATAAAAGTATCACCTTCTGGGTTTCTATGAAAAAACATTTTAAGCTGAGCTAAGAAAATAACAATAGCTAGACCATTAACAAATCCCATCATTACAGGGTGTGGTATTAACCGTACAAATTTTCCAAGTTTAAAAACACCTGCCAAAATTTGAATAGTTCCCATTAAAACAACGGTAGCTAATAAATAGAAATACCCCATATTGTCTACAGGGGTTTCAAAATTTAAACCTCTTTCATTTCCTTCTATTAATAAATCTATTAATACTACAGCTACAGCTCCAGCTGCTCCAGAAATTAATCCTGGTCTTCCTCCAAAGATTGCCGCAATTAATCCTACTATAAAAGCTCCCGATAAAGCGACTAAAGGATCTATCCCTAATACAAAAGCAAAGGCTACCACTTCTGGAATCATTGCTAAAGAGGTCGTTATCCCTGCAGTAATGTCGTTTTTAATTCCTGGCTGGTTTATTTTAAAATATTGTTTCAATACAAAAAGTTTTTAGGCTATTAGCCTTATTTTAAGAAAGTGCAAAAGTACGGATTTAAGCCGACTCTATAAATTCTTATTTACAACTATAAAACCGTGTTTTTTTCTTTTACCTTATTCAAATATTCTCTTCCAAAAAGCTGTGTAATGGTACCATAGGTATTGGTTAGTGCTTTACTGGTTTTTTTAGGAGATTTCCACTTTACTTTAGTGATGTCTTCTTCTATTTGTGGAATCAAGGTATCTCTTGCTTCCGTTTTCATCTCAAACCAATAGGTTAATTTTAATTTAAACTTTCCGTTTCTTTTAAACACATGGTAGGTTTTCTTTAAAAAACGTGTAATCTCTAACCCTGTAACTCCTGTTTCTTCTTCCACCTCTCTTATCGATGTCATTTCTATAGATTCACCTTTTTCTGCTTTCCCTTTAGGTAAATCCCAGTGGTTGTTTCTATAAATAAATAACACTTTATTTTCTTGATTGTATACTTTACCTCCTCCAGCTACAACTACTGGGAGTTTTTTATGCAAAGCTTTTAGTAGTTTTGTCTCGTTTTTATGAAACAAATGAAATTTTAAACTTGGATTTTTTTGAAGCTGAAAAATAATTTCTTCCATTTTAGCTTTACGAATAGGGATAGAAATATATTCTTCCGAAATAAATGATTGCGTTGATAAATGTATCGATGCATTATTTACAAAAACTTTATACATTTGTGTTTATGATTTTTGATATAGATACCGCCAAAGAAACAGCATTACAATTACTGCAAATTAATGCAATAAAACTACAACCGCAAGAACCTTTTACATGGGCTTCTGGTTGGAAATCTCCAATTTACTGTGATAACCGAATTTGTTTGTCTTTCCCTAAAGTAAGAGACTCCATTACCCAAAAGTTCGCATTATTCATAAAAAAAGAATACAGCGATGCCGAAGTAATTGCTGGTGTAGCTACTGGTGCTATTGGTATTGGTATGCTTGTAGCCAATGCATTAGATTTACCTTTTATATACATTAGACCCGAGGCAAAAAAGCATGGAAGACAAAACCAAATAGAAGGTATTGTACCCGAAGGTAAAAAAGTAGTGGTAATAGAAGATTTAATTAGTACGGGTAAAAGTAGCCTTTTGGCTGTAGATGCTTTAAAAAAAGTAAATGCCGACTTATTAGGGATGGTAGCTATTTTTAGTTACGGTTTCCAAATTGCAGAAGATAATTTTACAGAAGCTAATATAAAACTTAACACTCTTAGTAATTACGAAAATTTGATTGACTTAGCTAAAGACAAAGAATATATTACAGCTAACCAAACCGATACGTTACAAAACTGGAGAACTAACCCATCTAAGTGGGGCAAATAGAAACTATAAACCTTTATATATACAAAAAAGATCTCCTAGGAGATCTTTTTTGTATATATAAATTAACTTATATTAAGTTACCATCTAGTATTGTGCCGTTTGCACGTCTTCTACACTACCAACTTCTGCTAGATAACGTTCTGCATCCATTGCCGCCATACAACCTGTACCTGCTGCTGTAATAGCTTGTCTGTAGTCTTTATCTTGTACGTCTCCTGCTGCAAAAACACCAGGCAAATTTGTAAATGTGGTTCCTTTTTCTGTAATTAAATATCCTGTATCATCCATATCCAATTGACCTTTAAAAATATCGGTATTTGGTTTGTGTCCAATGGCTACAAATAATCCTGTAATTTTTATTTCCGAAGTATCTCCTGTTTGGTTATTCTTCATACGTAAACCTTCTACTACTTGGTCTCCTAATACCTCTTCTACTTCTGTATTATACAATACTGTAATATTCTCGGTACTATTTACTCTATGCTGCATTGCTTTAGAAGCCCTCATAGCATCTTTACGAACCAACATGGTTACGTTTTCACATATGTTTGCTAAGTAAGTAGCTTCTTCTGCCGCAGTATCCCCTGCTCCTACTATGGCTACATCTTGTTTCTTATAAAAGAAACCATCACAGACAGCACAGGCCGAAACTCCACCACCGCGTAAGCGTTGCTCACTTTCCAAACCTAAATATTTAGCTGTAGCTCCTGTAGATATAATTATAGTTTCTGCTTCTATAGTTTTAGCACCATTATCTACAATTGCTTTATGGGTACCGCCTTTTTCTTTAGAAAATTCTACCGATGTAATTAAACCAATACGCACTTCTGTTCCAAAACGCTCTGCTTGTTTTTGTAATTGCATCATCATCGTTGGACCATCAATCCCTTCTGGATATCCAGGGAAATTATCCACCTCTGTAGTAGTAGTTAACTGCCCTCCTGGTTCCATACCTGTATAAAGTAGTGGATTTAGATCTGCTCTAGAAGCATAAATAGCGGCAGTATACCCTGCTGGGCCAGAACCAATAATCAGACATTTTACTCTTTCTATATTATCTTCCATTTCCTTTACATTTTAGGTTATAAAAGTAGTAAGTTTCTAAAAAACCTTACATGTAAAATCATCATTATTATTTATAATCTAATTAACAAAAGTTAATAAGTTTAAAAAACTCTAAATACCTCACAAAAAATACCTAAGTAGAAATACCTATTTTTAATAGAAATAATCCTTGCAGATACTAATCACGTTTTCTACTTTTGAAAACCTTTTAGTATTAAGAAACAAGATTATGAATCTACACGAATATCAAGCTAAAACTATCTTAAGTAGTTTCGGTGTAAAAGTACCTCTAGAAATCTTAGCAGAAACTCCAGAAGAAGCGGTTGCAGCAGCAAACGAAATTAATAAACAAACAGGAAGTAATATTTTTGCTGTTAAAGCCCAAATCCACGCAGGTGGACGTGGAAAAGGTGGAGGTGTAAAAATTGCTAAGTCTATAGACGAAGTAAAGACTTATGCTGATCAGATTTTAGGAATGATGTTAATTACTCCTCAAACTTCTGCCGAAGGTAAATTGGTACGCAAAATTATAGTGGCTCAAAATGTATATTACGATGGCCCCTCTAAGCCTGCCGAATTCTAC
>CALGNG010000391.1 GCA_937958735.1 uncultured Aquimarina sp.
CTATGGAGCCCCATCTTCGAGCTAAAGGAGCCAATTTTTTTAGTATTGGACTTAGTTATAAAAAAGCAGACGTAGCAGTGCGTGGAAGCTTTAGTATAACTGACGATGCTAAGAAAAATATACTAAAGCAAGCAAAACTAGAAGGGGTAGAATCCTTACTAGTTATTTCTACTTGTAATAGGACAGAATTGTATGGTTTTGCACAGCACCCTTTTCAGTTAATTAAACTACTTTGCGAGCACACCCATGGGACAGTGGAGGAATTTGAAAAAGTAGCTTATATCTATAAGAACTCTAAAGCAGTAGCCCATTTATTTAAAGTAGGGACGGGTTTAGATAGCCAGATATTAGGGGATTTTGAAATAATAAGCCAAGTTAAACAAGGTTTTAGAATGGCTAAAAAAAACCAAATGATTAATCCTTTTATGGAGCGATTAATTAATGCGGTAATCCAAGCTAGCAAACGTATTAAAAACGAAACAGAAATATCTTCTGGCGCTACTTCGGTATCCTTTGCATCGGTACAATACATTTTAAAAAATGTAGAAGAGGTATCTAATAAGAATATTTTGTTGTTTGGTACAGGTAAAATAGGACGCAATACTTGCGAAAATTTAATAAAGCATACCAAAAACGAAAACATTACCTTAATAAATCGAACTAAAAATAAAGCAGAAAAAATTGCAGGAAAATTTAACCTAATTGTTAAAGAATACGCTAACATTCAGGCAGAAATAACGCAATCAGATGTTTTAGTTGTCGCTACAGGGGCACAAAATCCAACAATATCAAAACAATTAATTCATACCAAAAAACCATTGTTGATATTGGATTTATCTATACCAAGAAATGTGTCGGGAGATGTTACAGAGCTGCCCAATGTAAGCTTAGTGCATTTAGATAATTTGTCAAAAATTACAGATGACACCCTAGCAAAAAGAGAATTGCAAATTCCACAAGCAGAATCTATTATAGAAGAAGTAATTGCAGAGTTTAATGCTTGGTTGGAAACTAGAAAGTTTGCGCCAACTATTAAAGCATTAAAGCAAAAATTAACCACACTGCGCGATTCGGAAATAGAACAACATTGCAAGAAAAACGAAGCATTTAATACTAATGATGCAGAAGTGATTAGTAATAAAATGATTCAAAAAATAACAGCTCAAATAGCACATCATCTTCGAGAAACCCAGCACGGAGCAGACGATAGTATTGAGCTGATTCAAAAAGTATTTCAACTTCAAAATATATAGTCTTGAATAAAATAATCCGTATAGGAACCCGTGATAGCGAACTAGCAATGTGGCAAGCAAAAACGGTACAGCGCCAATTAGCAGATTTAGGGTATAAATCGGAATTGTTACCGGTAAAGTCTACAGGAGATTTAATTTTGGATAAGCCTTTGTACGAATTAGGTATTACTGGTGTGTTTACCAAAACGCTAGATGTAGCTATGATAAATGGCGAAATAGATATAGCAGTACACTCCATGAAAGATGTACCTACGCTGTTGCCTAAAGGAATTGTAGAAGCGGCAATATTGGCAAGGGCTCAAACCGAAGATGTTTTGGTACATAAAGGAGCATTGCAACTAGAACAAGATAAGATAATTGCTACAGGTAGTTTGCGACGTCAAGCACAGTGGTTGCATAAATATCCGAACCATGCCATGGTGGATTTACGTGGGAATGTAAACACCCGCATGCAAAAATTAAAAGATAGTAACTGGCAAGGAGCTATTTTTGCTAAGGCAGGGTTAGCCCGTATAGGATTAACGCCAGAAGAAACCATAGATTTGGATTGGATGATTCCTGCTCCAGCACAAGGTGCCATGCTTGTTGTGGCAATGGAGCAAGATAAGTATTGTAAAGATGCTATAGGAAAGTTAAATGATAAGCAAACAGAAATTTGTGTGCATATAGAGCGTGATTTTTTACGTAAACTAGAAGGTGGATGTACGGCTCCTATAGGAGCTTTAGCTACTATAAAAGACAATTGGTTGTACTTCGAAGGGGCGCTGTTCTCTTTGGATGGAAAAAAGAAATTGAATATTTCTAAAAAATATTCTTTAGATGCAATAGAAGGAGTAGGAGAGCAATGTGCTGCAGAATTGTTAGCACAAGGCGGAAAAGAGCTGATGGAACAGATAAGATCTCAAATGAAAAATTAAAATATTGCTACCCAGTTTGACTACAATTTTATCTACCAAAAAGCTAAAGCCATCCCAAAGGGAGCATTTATTAAATGCACAATTGGCTATAGTAGATTATGATTTTATAAAAACAGAAAAAATAGCATTTAGTCTTTCTGCGAGACACATAGATAAGGCTATTTTTACCAGCCAAAAAGGGGTAGAGGTTGTTTTAGATAGTGATGTAAAAATTAAAAAAGCCTATTGTGTAGGAAATAGAACAGCTAAGTTGTTGGAGGAAAATGGAGTAGATGTAGCTTATGCAGCGACTAATGCTAGAGAGTTAGGTAATTATATTATTAGTAAAGAACGAAAGTGTCTATTTTATTATTTCTGCGCAAAGGATAGGTTAGATACTTTGCCAGATGCATTAACATTAGAGAAGGTACAATGGGAAGAGGTGCCAGTATATAAAACTATACAGACTCCCAAGGTTTATAAACAAGATTTTCGAGGAGTTTTGTTTTTTAGTCCATCTGGAGTAGAGAGTTATTATAGCGTAAATAAAGCTCCAGAACATAGCTTTTGTATTGGGGAAACCACCGCAAAAGCATTAAAAAGATATACGCAAAATTATACTATAGCTACAATGCCTAGTGTAGAGAACGTGCTTGTAAAAGCAATAAAACATTTTAAAAAATGATTAAGAACGACCTATTTTTAAAAGCATTAAAAGGGGAAACGGTAGAGCGTCCACCAGTATGGATGATGAGGCAGGCAGGAAGATATTTGCCAGATTTTATGAAGTTAAAAGCAAAGTATGATTTTTTTACAAGATGTCGTACACCAGAATTAGC
>CALGNG010000392.1 GCA_937958735.1 uncultured Aquimarina sp.
TGATGATTTTAATACTATAGATTTTAATAATAAAATAGTAGCGATATATGGCCTAGGAGACCAAATAGGTTATGCCGAGTATTTTGTGGATGGGATTGGTATTTTGGCAAAAATAATTATAGAAAAAGGAGGTAAGGTAATTGGTTATTGGCCAACCGAAGGCTATAGGCATTCGGACTCTGTTGCATTTGTAGACGAGAGCGAAGAGTTTTTCTATGGTCTAGCTATAGATAACGATAACGAGTCGCAACTAACAGACGAGAGGCTTACTACTTGGATAGCACAAATTAAAACAGAACTTAAAGCTATTTTGATTTCCGCAGCAGAAATTTCTGAATAATATTCTTAGTTAAGAAAAGTAAGACGTCTAAAAAATAATTTATACTTAAATTGCTTTTTAGATGTCTTACTTTTTAAGTTTTCTGCAGACTAATTATTAGTTTAAACCATTAAAATAAGGTGTAAAAAATATTATTTGTGTGTTTGCATTAAAGCTGTTTTTTTAGAGAATGTTTGATATCCAGTAGCTGCAATAGTATTACAAATGTCTGTATAAGCACCTAGTCCACCAATATAAGGCATAAAGACCCGTGGTTTTCCAGGTATATTACCTCCTAGATACCAAGAGTTACCTTTACTTATAAAAAAGGGCTCGGCAATATCTGTAACATGTTGTACCCACTTATTTTCTTCTTCTAACTTAGGTTCTAAGGCAGCGATATTATTGGTTTGCATGTGTTGGATGCATTGGTCTATCCATTCGACGTGTTGCTCTATAGACATTACCGCATTGGCTAATATGGAAGGGCTCCCTGGTCCTGTAATGGTAAACATATTTGGATAACCGTTAGACATTAATCCAAGGTAAGCACGTGGCCCAGCAGCCCATTTGCTTTTTAATTTTACTGCGTTTTTTCCTTCAATATTTATTTTAGAAATTGCTCCTGTCATACCATCAAAACCAGTAGCGCAAACGATCATATCAAATTCGTATTCTGTATTTTTAGTTTTAACTCCTTTTGGAGTAATTTCTTCAATAGGGTCGTTAAGCACATCTACTAGGGTTACATTATCCCTGTTGTAGGTTTCTAAATATTCTAAACCTAAAGAATACCTTTTGGATAATAAAGGATAATTGGGTTTTAATAAATTGGCCGTTTGAGGATCTTTTACAATTTTATCCAGCATTTCGTATAAAAACTCTCTTATAATTTGATCTGCCTCGGGGTCGTTTTTAACATCGTTAAATAAAGAGCTTAAGGTACTAGTACCTTTTTCTATAGTTTCTGCCATCATTTTAAAAGCCTCTTCTCTAGAAAATTCTTTTATAGATTTACCCGTCCCCTGCACATTGGTAAGGCCTACACCTCTTGTGCCTGTTTTTGCTTTATGTCTAATTTCGTCGTAACGCTTATAAATATCTTGTAGATAAGTATCGTCTAAAGGGAAATTTTTTCCAGGTATAGAATAACTAGGAGTACGTTGTAGGACGGTTAAGTGTGTTGCCTTTTTTGCTATTTCTGGTATAACCTGTACTCCAGAAGAGCCTGTGCCAATAACGGCGACTCGTTTCCCTTCAAAAGAAACTTCATTATGGGGCCATTTTCCTGTAAGGTAAAATTCTCCATTAAAAGAATCTATGCCTTTAAAATCAGGTTCTTTGGGAACAGATAAGCAGCCAGTTCCCATAATAAAATACGTTGTTTCAAAAACTTGACCTTCTTCAGTTTTTACCTGCCATAGTTGAGTGTCTTCGTTATATATAGCGTCTGTAACTTTGGTGTTAAATTGAATGTTTTTTCGCAAATCGAATTTCTCTGTAGTATATTGGATATACTTTAATATATCTGGTTGCCCAGAATAGCGTTCGGGCCATTTAAATTCTTCTTGTAATTCTTTCGAAAAAGAATAGCAATATTCTACACTAATTACATCGCATCGGGCACCAGGGTAGCGGTTCCAATACCATGTCCCACCTACGTCACCAGCGGCTTCTAAAACTTGTACATTAAGCCCTCTATCTCTTAATTTTAAAAGCATATATAATCCTGCAAATCCAGCACCAATTACTAAGGCATCTACACTAATTTTTTTCATAATTCTTATCTTAATTTGTCAGATTTGTTATTTACGATTTGCTAACCACTGCGGGAGATATCGTGTTTCCATTTTGCGGTTTTTTATAGTAATTATCGGCTAATTTTAAATCCTTTGCATGAAGTACCATAATAAAACCATACACCAATTGTATAATACTGGTGCGTAATGTTTCCCAATAATCCCTTGTTTTTAAAAATGCTAAAAGTATTTTTTCTATAGTGTTAGAAAAAGAGTGTTCTTTAGAAATAATAATACAAGCCCCTCTGTTAGGTAAAGACCTTGTGTGCTCTACAGAAGAAGAAAACCCAAATTTTTGAATTCCATTACTCAACATTTTTTCCATAATTATTAAAGACATATGGCTGGCAGGACAAGCCCTGTTAGCACCAATCCCAAAAGGGATATAATTGGCCTCTCTTTTGGTTATGGTTTCCCATCTTTCGGGTATAAACTTATCTGGGTTTTTAAATCCTATTTTATGATATTCGGGATAATTAAAACAAACCACGGATCCTTTAGCAATACTTCTATTCTCGTCTATTTGTATATCGTCGGTAGCAATCCTGTGAGCAATACCAAATAAAGGATACAATCGTAATGTTTCGGAAATTACATTATCATAATAACGCTTATCGGTGTTACTGTTGTTTAATTTTTTCTGTACTTCTGGATGCCTTGCCAATACAAGTAACATGTGGGTTAAAGCATCGGTCATTTGCACTATGGCAGTGGTAAAGAAAACCCCTTGTAGAAATAAAGCTTTTTGCTCTGTCGTATATTCTTTTGGAAAGTGATGTTTAAAATCTCCTTTTTCCAATTTTTCCATTAACAATTCGGTTAACTTATTTCTTTTGGCCATGTGTCTTAAAGCACATCCCTTAAGAGAATTAACAACGTTGTTAGAATGTTTTAAAATTATTTTTTTTTCTTCTTCGGTGCATTCTTCTCCAAAAACCAGTTCGTAAAAAAAGCTAGTAGAAATTGGCATAAGAAAATCTCTAAGTCTAATTACTTTCCAAGTTTTAATATTTTTTTGAGAAAATATAGTACTTTCATATTTAGACCATAACTGTTCTGTTTCTTCGTTAGAAATAGAAAGGATATTTTTAGTTACGGCAGCTATTTCTTTATAATTATCCCATTCTTCTATATGCTCTTGATGCATTTCTGGACCAGGAGCAAGCCAGTACCAAAACAAATTAGATAGATTGGCTCCTTTACTTCTTCCTTTTAAAGATTTATTAGCATATATTTTTTTAAATTCTGAAGCCTTTATTTCTTTTCCAGGAACCTGAATTCCTTCCTCTCCATTTACTTTTGTGAAAATGGACATCCGTAATTGAATTACTAGATTAGGTAACCAAAATGGCAAACTAATTATTAACGGAATAATTAATATTAGTAATGCTGATATAATCATATTTAAAATCTTTTAATTAATAATGTGTTTTATAGAAACAAGAGCCATTTGTTTTAAGAAAGTAGCTCTTGTATTCTAGCTGTTTAATTTAATAAATTAAATTTTTATCGATCTCTTTTACTGTAGTACACCCACATAGTGCCATGGTGGTATCCAATTCATGCTTTAGCATTTTTAAAACCTCCAATACCCCTTCTTCTCCATTAGAGGAAAGTCCCCATAATACAGGCCTTCCAATAGCTATAGCATTGGCTCCTAAAGCTAAGGCTTTTAATATATCGGTACCTCTACGGATTCCTCCATCTACAATAACAGGTACGCGATCCTTTACTACAGAAGCTATACTGGATAACACATCTATAGTAGCAGGAACACTGTCTAGCTGCCTACCTCCATGGTTGGATACAATAATCCCATCTACACCATGTGTAATGGCCAGTTCTGCATCTTTAGGAGATAATATACCTTTAACAAAGACAGGGAGTTTTGTTATTGTTTTTAGAGCTTCAATATCCTTCCAAGTTGTAGTAGCGCTTAACTCTAGAGTTGCTTTTTTACCATTTGCAAGCATAAGCCTGTCATCATCAAAATTTTTAAGAGACAATCCGTTTGGTAACTTATGGAAGTTGTTTCTAATGTCTCTTTCTCTATGTCCAAAAACAGGAGAATCTGCAGTAATAACTAATGCTTTATATCCCGCATCTTCGGCTCTTTTAACAAAAACCTTGTTAACTTCTATATCTGGCTGTAGATACATTTGAAACCAAAGTTTAGGATTAGCAGAAGCCTTGTATGCGGTATGGGCTATTTCTTCTAAAGATTTAGTAGAAGCCATGCTAACCATCATTACAGTATCTGCTTTTGCTGCGGCAGATACTGTAGCCAACTCCCCATCTACATTTGCAAGACAATGAAAAGCAGTAGGGGCTATTAATATGGGCATCGAAATTTTTTGCGAGAGCAGTTCTATAGAAAGATCTCTGTTCTCTACATCTAACAACACTCTAGGACATAATTTTATATGGTTATAAGCGTCTTTGTTGTGGTAAATAGTAGTTTCGTCGCCAGCGCCTCCAGACAGGTAATCGTATACTTTTCCAGAGAGTTTTTCTTTAGCAATACTTTCTAAATCCTTAAGATTAACTATGTTCTTTTTTAAAGACATATTTATGGTTTTAACAGCTTACGATAAAAGGGAAGGACTAGGTTCTTGATTCATTTCTAAGAAAAATTGTTCTAAAGGCTCGGTATGCATTTTATGGAACCATTCGTTTTCAAGATTTTCAACAATATGGTGTTCTTTTACAAACTCGTTATTCTTATAATAACGCAGTACAGGATGTAAGTAATGGCTATCATCTGTGTTTTCTGTAGCAGATTGATTAATTCTAATTACATTAACATCAAATGGATCTAATTTATCGTGGTTAGGGCCATATTCTAGAGTAAGTACAAAATAGGTTTTACCTTCGGTTAGACCACTATCGGCAATATAATCTACAGGTAATTCTTTGTAATAATTAGCTTCTTTACTAGTTTCATCAATAGTTATAAGGTCTCCCAAAAAGCCAAATTGTTGCCACAGGGCAGAGGTGCTATTAACTCTTTTTATTACCGTTTCCATTAATTTTGTAGCATTTATAGGAAGGGATTCATTAGGCCAAGTTACTTGGTGGTTTCTAGATCCTAAAATGTTATTTAAGGCTCTTATGTTATAGCGAAAACCATGAATAAACCCACTGGTAGATTTTTTGAAATCCCTCATATGCATTAGGACACCAGCAAAATATAGGTTTTCTACATTGGTAGATTCCCATTTAGAATTTTGATCTGGGAACTTATTTCTTATAGTTAGATTTGGCATGCTAGTTTTGTCGAACATGCTGCTATCAAAACCAAAACCAGTACAAACTATTACCCTATCATATTCTACATTTTTTTTAGCCTCTTCTGCTCTAACAAACCTGTAGGAGACTAAAAACTTCTCATCCTTCTTTTCTATTTTATCTATATGGACATCTAAAATGGCATTCATAGATTTTAATTGATAGGTATCCAAGAAATTATTATTCAAAGCTCGTAAATGCCCTACATAATGTGTTTTCCAAGCCATTTTAATAGACTCTGGACCTGCAATATGGGTAAGGGCGGTAGTGTCCATAAGAATTTCCGCGATTTCGAATGCAGAATTTCCTTTACCAATAATTAATACTTTTTGATTAATAAAATCATCTGGGTCTACCTTTACACTCGCATAATTTTCTGCCAATTCTACCCCTTCTATACTTGGTAAGTAAGGTTTTGATATTCCAGTGGCAACAATAAGGTATTTACAAGTATATACTTGCCCATCTTTTGTGGTTAAGGCAAATCCGCCTTCTTTTTCTATCTTAAGGATTTGCGTGTTGTATTTAATTTTTAAATCTAAATTATGAGCATAATCATTTAAATAGGTAACTAAATCGTCTGGATTAGGAAAATAGCGTTTGCTGTAATTTTTAAAAAGTAAACTTTTATCGTCGGAAAGTAACGAGTTCCAATCATGCCTTAAGTTAAAGTCGGGATCTTCATTCCCTGTATAAGATTTATTTATGGATATTAATTTTCTGCGACGAGGGTATTTCTGGAAAAAAGTTCCAGCTTTATTTCCAGATTCTAATATTAGATAGTCTCTTTTAGACTTTTCTAGATAATATCCCATTTGCAAGCCAGAAGGTCCTGCACCTATTATTATGTATTCAAAATGTGTTTTAGAGTTTGTTTTGATTTCAAATTCTGTTTTCATAATTTTTTTAAGTTTTTATTTCTAGTTATTTATGTTCTTTAAAATTAGGTAACTTTTAAAGCTCGAATTGGTTAGAAAAAACTTAAAACTTATAGCTGCATAGAGAAAAAATATAAAAAAAATGTAAGGATTTTTAAATTATAAAAGCTTTAACATTAGTGAGATAGTTAATAAAAATAAGTATTGGATTACAATAAATAATAAGGTGTATTAAAATTTATAATACCAAATTAATACCTGCTAAAATAGACGATATAACGTTATTACTTTTTTGATTAAAAACTCTTAGAGGTTATAGAATTGACAGTGTCGATTAAAATATGGGTATAAAAAAAGCTTTTTAATGTTAGAGTTATTCTTGGGATATAAAGGCGGTTTATAGAGTAATAGAAAACCTTTTTTTGATGATTTCTAGACCATAGATTTTAATATTAAATAAAGGTTATTTATAAATAGAAAGAGTACATAGGCTGTGTAGATTTTTGGATATATAGGATGGGTATTTTAACTAAAATTATTGTAATACCCAGACACGACAATATTGGGATATTAGCTAATCCAAGGTTGTGGTTATTTTACTCTTATAATATTTGTAATAGAGTGTAAAGATTTGTTTTATGGTCTAGCCGTGGGTAATAGTAACAAGTTGTAATTCATTAAAAAAAGATTAGCTTCTTATTTATAAAGAGTTAAAGTAGATTTTAATGCTGTTTTAATTTTGTAGCAGAAAGTTTTACTAATTTTAATTAGTAAAACTTTTTTCTTTAAGATAACAATAAGCTTAAAAAGGGCTGTTAAGAACTGTTTTTAGTTAGCTATATTTAAGCTTTCGGTTTGTTAGATCTAGCAGCTATCCATAAATTTGTTTTAAAAACATTTTATGAATACTACCATCGAAAAATTATTAAACGATCAGATTAAATATGAGGCAAATGCTTCCATGCAGTACCTAGCTATGGCTTCTTGGTCCGACTCTAAAGGTTACAATGGTATTGCTCAGTTTTTCTATAGTCAATCCGAAGAAGAGAGGGTGCATATGACTAAATTAGTAAAGTTTGTAAACGAGCGTGGTGGTGTGGTAATTATCCCAGAATTAGCAAAACCTATAGATACCTTTAAGTCTTTAAATGCATTATTTAAGAAGTTTCTGAGTAGCGAAATATTTGTAACAGAGCAGATTAACAAAGTAATTTTCGAGTGTTTAGAGAAAAAAGATTACAACGTTCATAATTTTATGCAATGGTATGTAACAGAGCAATTAGAAGAAGAAGCTATGGCGCGTACATTATTAGATAAGCTAAATATTATAGGAGAAGATAAATCTGGACATTACTTATTTGACAGAGATATTAATACCATAGCAAATTCTTCTGGAGAAGAATAAATTAATAATTTAAACATAATTTTTAAGGGTTCTGTGAAAGCAAAACCCTTTTTTATGTATTTTTGTTTTTATTTAGAATAAATAAAAACAATGAACACGAATATTAGAACAGAAACATCGCCAGTATATACACCCTCTGTGTGTGAATTATTTTGTGGAGATAAAAAGAAAAAGTGCTGTAAAAAGTATAAGAAAAACGGAAAATCAAAATGTAAAAAGTGTCCTAAAATAGTAGATTAGTCGTTGTTGTTAGTTCTATTTATATTTAAGGTTTTATTGTTTTTAGAAATAGTTAAGGATTGATTTTTAATGTATTTCGATTTCGGTTTTTAAACAGTTAACTTTGTAACATATCCTTACAATAAAACAATGGCTATACATTATCTTGGCTTGCAGTATATATAGTTTGGGGTTTAAGTATAAAAGAATAAAAATTAGAGCTAATATTTAACTATTTAAGACAACCTTTAAATCCAATTATTTGTAGAATACAGCAAGGATAAAATTAAATAACTTTATTAAGAAAAACTTATTATGGCTTGTATTAGTAGCTTGATTATTATAAAAGAAAGATTGACGAATTTTTTAAACGAAAATGGACATCGAAAAACACCAGAACGGTATGCTATTTTAGAAGAAATATATAGTACCAACGAGCACCTAGATATAGATGCATTATATGTTAGGATGAAAAATAAAAATTATCGAGTAAGTAGAGCTACGCTCTATAATACCATGGAAATTTTAATCGAATCTCGTTTAGTTCGTAAACATCAATTTGGAGATAAAGTAGCCCATTTCGAAAAGTCTTTTTTCGACGGAAAACACGATCATATTATTTTAAATGATACAGGAGAAATCTTAGAGTTTTACGATCCTCGAATGCAAGAAATACAAAAAACTATAGAAGAGATCTTTGATGTAAAAATTAACGAACACTCCTTGTATTTTTATGCGAAACGCAATAGTAATCCTAAAGCAGAGAAGTAATTAGTTAAGTATATAGTTTAGAAGGTTTGCTTATTTTTTAGTTGATAAATTAAATGTTTTTTAAGGGATAAGGTTTAGTTGTAACAATGTTCTTTATCTAAGAAGATACTTTTTAGATTCTAATATTAAGAAAAATTAAGTGTTTAAGATCTGCTAATAATTATATGAAAAGCATTACTGTATTAAAATAATTATTAATTTTGTTTGGAAATGAAACAGCTCTCCCACAAAATAATGGCAAGTTTTATGGCAGTTGTAGTTCTAGTTACTACAACGTCGTTTACTATTAATATGCACTATTGTGGAGACGATCTAGTAGATTTTTCTTTTGTTAGGCAGGTAAAAACTTGCGGAATGGAAAAAGGACAAACCACATTGGGGTGTCAAAAGCTAGATGCAAAAAAGAAGTCTTGTTGTTCTGATAAGCAATTAGTTGTAGAAGGGCAGGACGATTTTAAAAGCACATTAAGTATACTAAATTTTGAGCAACAAGTATTTGTAGCATCTTTTGTCTACTCCTACCTAAGTCTTTTCCAAGGTATAGAATCTTTAAAAGTTCCTTTTGTAGATTATCCACCCCCATTTTTAGAAAAGAATGTGCAAGTGTTGCACCAGACTTTTCTTATTTGATTTTATTAGATTTTAGTAATAAAGCCCAATAGTTAATATAGCTATAGTGGGCTAAATTTTGTGTGCGGTATTTTTTGCGTTACACGATTTTAATTATCTAATTGTTAAATCGTATGATTAATAAATCTATTAAATTTTTTATAGAAAACAAGCTAGTAGTAGTGCTTTTGTTAACCCTTTTTGTAGGATGGGGAATCGTTAATGCACCCTTTAATTGGCAAATTGATTTTCTTCCTTCCAATCCTGTAGCAGTAGATGCTATCCCAGATATTGGAGACAATCAACAAATTGTTTTTGTAAAATGGGAAGGGCAGTCACCACAAGATATCGAAGATCAAATAACTTATCCTTTAACGACATCGTTACTAGGAATACCAGGAGTAAAAACAATTCGTAGTTCTTCTATGTTTGGCTTTTCTAGTATCTATATCATTTTTGAAGAAGATATAGAGTTTTATTGGTCTCGGAGTCGCATATTAGAGAAGCTAAATTCGTTACCAGCCAATTTATTACCCGATGGCGTAACCCCTACTTTAGGACCCGATGCTACAGGGTTAGGGCAAATTTATTGGTACACTTTAGAAGGACGCGACCCAAAAGGAAAAGTAACTGGTGGATGGGATTTACAGGAACTACGGGGTATACAGGATTATTATGTTAAATATGCGCTTTCTGGTACAAGCGGTGTTTCAGAAGTCGCTTCTATAGGTGGGTATGTTCAAGAATACCAGGTGGATGTGAATCCAGAAAAAATGCGTCAATACAAAATTGATCTAAATCAAATTGTAAAAGCAGTAAAAGAAAGTAATCAAGATATAGGGGCGCAGACTTTAGAAATAAATAAAGCAGAATATCTGGTTCGTGGTTTAGGTTATGTAAAGTCTATCGCAGATATAGAAAATGCAGTGGTCTCTTCGGAAAACTTTACGGCATTACGTATAAAAGACGTTGCTAGGGTTGCCCTTGGCCCAAAGGCTAGGCGGGGTATTTTAGACAAGGAAGGAGCAGAAGTTGTAGGTGGAGTAGTTGTCGCCCGTTATGGAGCAAACCCTATGGAGGTAATAACTAATGTAAAAGCCAAAATAGAAGAACTTAAAGACGGTTTGCCTTCGAAGATATTGGAAGACGGTCGTACCTCCCAGCTTACCATAGTTCCGTTTTACGACCGTACAAAGCTTATAGGAGAAACCTTAGAAACACTTAGCGAAGCATTGATTTTAGAAATCTTAATAACCATTTTAGTCATTATTATTATGGTTTTTAATTTAAGAGCTTCCATTTTAATTTCTGGACTATTACCAGTAGCAGTATTAATGGTTTTTATAACGATGAAGCTGTTCGATGTAGAAGCCAATATTGTTGCCCTTTCGGGAATTGCTATTGCTATTGGTACCATGGTAGATGTAGGGGTAATTCTAACTGAAAATATGATAAGGCATATGGAAGACGAAAAACTACGCCTTAGTAAGCAAGTTAAACCATATACTATAAACGAGATTATTTATAACGCTACAACAGAGGTTTCTGGAGCAATATTAACAGCTGTACTTACCACCATTATAAGTTTTATTCCAGTATTTACAATGGCAGGGGCAGAAGGAAAACTATTCCGCCCACTAGCTTTTACCAAAACAATGGCACTATTGGCGTCTTTAGTAATTGCGTTATTTATAATACCCCCATTAGCCGCTTCCCTATTTAAGAAAAAGAGTATCAAAAACTCGTTTAAATATTTATTAAACAGTTTACTTATTTTAGTGGGTGGTATAGCCATAGCTTATGAGTATTGGATAGGAGTTGTTTTAATAGCTTTTGGAGCCACTTCAATATTAACATTAAAAAACTTACTATTATCTAGGAGTAAAGCAGACTCGAAGAAACGGGCCAATCTTATAAATATAGTAATAGCCTCCCTAGCTATTGTAATGCTGTTAGCCAATTATTGGAGACCGCTAGGTTTTGAAAAAAGCATTATACTTAATCTAATATTTGTATCCCTTATATGTTTTGGGGTTTTAGGAGTATTCTCTGTTTTTAAAAGGTATTACAGTCAAATTTTAAGATGGGCATTAGCTAATAAATTACTATTTCTTACTATTCCAGCAACGGTACTTATTTTAGGTATTTGGATTATGCGTAATACAGAAAAAGAATTTATGCCATCGCTTAACGAAGGCTCATTTCTTTTAATGCCCACTTCGTTGCCACACGCTGGAGTAGAAGAAAACAAAAGAGTATTACAACAGCTGGATATGGCAGTAGCCACCATTCCAGAAATAGAAACTGTTGTAGGTAAATCGGGCAGAACAGATTCTGCACTAGATCCAGCACCCTTATCGATGTACGAAAATATGATTCAGTATAAAT
>CALGNG010000393.1 GCA_937958735.1 uncultured Aquimarina sp.
CCATACCTATTTGCCTAAAGTTTACAGAAACAGCTTTGTGGTATGGGTACTGAAATGTCATATTACTATATGTCTGCAAAGTTTGCTTTACAGCTCTAGTAGAAAATTCTTCCCATAATGGGTTTCCTTCTTTTGGGTATAATGATACTGCCATTACAGTTTTACCTTGTACGTCTACAGCCATCATCTCGTGGATATACTTTCTAGAACTTGCAAAACCAAAATCACGTACATTTTGTGCTTCAAATTTCCATGTCTTAAATCCTGTGGCTTTCGTTTTTTCTTTTTCTATTGCCTCTGCTTGGGTAATAATCATAACTGGCTTTACAAAACTTTCTTTGGATTTTTCATAACGCTCCATCATGGTTTTAGTATACACTTCTTTTCTATTCTGTAGTTTACCTGTAGCCTCTATCATATGGTCTTCTGGTACAGTAATCTCCACCTCGTAATCCCCAAAATTTAAAGCAAACTCTCCATCTCCCCAAAATTGGGCATTTTGCCAACCTTCCACATCGTTATATACACACATTCTAGGATAAAATTGTGCAATTACAAAAGCCCTATTTCCGTCTTCTTTAAAATACTCGTAGCCAGACCTATCTTCGCCTGGAATATGTTCGTTTACAGTGTACCACCAATCTATATTTAAATTAATTTTTTTTCCTGGTAATAAAGGTGATGCTAAGTCTATACGCATCATGGTTTGATTAATAATATATTTAAAAGGTTTACCAGAATTGTTAGTAACCTTTGTAATATTAAAACCACCATCAAAAGTTTCTTTTAAAAACTTAGCTGTAAAAGTTTTCGGTATATAATAAGGGCTTATTACTCCCCCTTCTATTAAAGCCGTTTTAGAATCTTTAGCACGCTTATTTTGATCTAATTGTAACCACAAAAACTCTAATTTATCTGGGGAGTTATTAGTATAAGTAATAGTCTCTTTACCTGTTAGTTTTGGAGCTACTCCATCTTGTGGATCTGTAAGAGCTAACTTAATCTTATAGTCGGCTTGTTGCTGGTAATACTGGTGTCCTGGTGCTCCCGAAGCATTTCTGTATACATTAGGGGTAGAAAACTCGTTATATAGCTGCCTAAATTTATTTTGATTAGTATGTCCTTTGTGAGAAATACTGTCTTTTTGTGCCGAAATAGAGGCTGTATTGGCTATAATTATTCCCGAGGCAATTATATATTTTAATACTTTTTTAAATAAATTCATAAGGCATCTTAAAAAAATAGGGTTTTTTTATTATTTTGAAGTGTTAAATGTATACTCTTTACTTTATTAAGAAAAGTAACATCTACAGTATTTTGCTGTCTAGTATACAGATCCATTAATAATGTGTTTTCTATATCTAATCTTTTTACAACAGTCTCCAATGGAGCTTCGTAATACAGATAGAGTTCTTGATTTTCTAATTCGCAACCCAAAAAATTAATAGAAACAGGGTCTCTATTAATCGCTAATTTTACTTTTCTAGTTAAATAGCTTTCTATATATTGCTTTTCTGTATTAGTAATTTCTTTGAAGTTTACAATTTCTACATCATATCGTTCTTTTAAAAGTTTTTCAAAATCGTCTACAAAAACTTTAGTATACATTTTTAATAAACCTGCTTCAGAGTCTATTTCTATCTTAGAAATACTAACATAATATTTATGCAATGTAAAAGAAGAGATACTTAAACCAAGTATAAAAATAAGTACACTGGTATAGATAATTTTAAATTGTTTACTTTTATAATAAAACCACATAAATGCCTTTAAGATTATTAAATTTCTTTTCTATTTCTATCCTAATGTTCACAACGCTAGGTTGTAGCATTAATAAAAAAATTAATAATTCTAAAAGTACAATTAATAATTCTTACCGACCAATAAATGTTAAAATTTACGAGCAAATTTATGAAAATACTTTAGGGCCTTGCGAGCCTAGTATTTACATTAACCCTAGCGATCCTAAAAATATGGTTGCAGGTAGTGTTTTGGATTATGTACATACTTCCTTTAATGGGGGGCAAACTTGGAATACAAAAAAAATAACTTCTAAATATGGAATATGGGGGGATCCTACTGTAATTGCCGATACCAAAGGAACTTTTTACTATTTTCACCTTAGTGATCCTGAAGGGACTAATTGGAAAAGTGACCAAATATTAGATCGCATTGTAGTTCAAAAGAGTACCGATCAAGGAAAAACATGGTCTACAGGTACGGGTATTGGACTAAATGCTCCTAAGCAACAAGACAAACAATGGGCTTTAATTAACCCCAAATACAATAATCTGTTATATACTGCTTGGACCGAATTTGATGCTTATAATAGTAGCGACGAAAAAGATCGTTCTCGCATTTTATTTTCTAAATCTACGAACGGAAGTACAACTTGGACAACTCCAGTCCCTATAGGAAACCAAGAAGGGAACTGTTTGGACGATGATCTTACTCCAGAAGGTACTACTCTTGCTAGTGATGGTAAAAACTTATACGTTGCCTGGGCTTACGATTCCAAAATATGGTTTTCCCAAAGTAGTAATCAAGGAAATACTTGGTCTAAAGAAATTGCCATTGCCTACCAACCCAACGGTTGGAGTTTCGAAATAAAAAATATGACACGTTGTAATGGCTTTCCTGTTATGGACATTGATCTTTCGAATTCTAAAAACAAAGGGACTTTATATCTAAATTGGAGCAGCCAGGTAAACGATAAGCAAACAGATGTATTTTTTTCTAAATCTATCGATAAAGGAAAAACATGGTCTACACCCAAAACAGTTTATGCCGAAAACAAACCAGCTCATCACTTTTTTAATTGGATGAACATTGATCCTAAAACTGGAAACCTTTATGTTATATATTACAAAGAAACACAGGTCGATTCTTCTTTAATAGAAGTGCATTTGGGAGTTTCTAAAAACGGAGGGGACTCTTTTAACGATTATATTATATCAGAAAAACCTTTTAATCCTAAAGGGGCTAATTTTTTTGGAGATTATAACAATATAAGCGCCTATAATGGTATTATACGCCCTATTTGGACACAAGTTACAAATGGCTTAGTAAGTGTATGGACTGCTTTAATTAATGAAAAAGACTTAAAGTAAAACTAGATATTTACTAATACAAACTAATCTATAAACCTTTATTTTAGTCCTTTAAGTTTATAAAACATTCATCTTATTTCTATATAAATCCAATCTAATAGTTTTTTTTTAGTTTAAATATTAACTTTACTATATATATATATTTTCAGGTTTCATTCAAACTTATAATTAGCATAGTTGCTATAGCAAGTTAAAACCAACCTGTCTGCTGGCAAATAAGCAAGTTCTGCATAACGAAAAATTAATCATTAGCAAATAATGGCTAATCTTATTTTTAATTATAAGAAATCCTAACTCTAAGAATGTTGTTTTAAAGATTTATTCCTTTTAATGTCAATAAATAAAAGTATTTTTAATAGAAAAGAGTACTAAAATTAGAGTATCTAAAATGAAAAAAAAAATCTCATTCTTTCTTTTAACTTTATTTACTACAATAATTCATAGTCAAGTAACCAACCTTGGAACCCCAAAAAGCTGGGGCTTAAAAAATACCATACCCTGCCGATAAAAACAAAACAGATTAACTCCAAAAAACTAATTAACGAGGATACTCAACAATCTAAAAAAGACTCTAAACCTTTACGCTTTGGACAAGAAATTAAAGTGGACTTAGGATTAAACAACTCTGGTGAATGGACCGAATTAGTTAATAAAGATCGTATTTGGCGTATTAATATTATTTCCGAAAGAGCAAAAAGTATAAATTTTGTATTTAATAAATATCAACTTCCTGTAGGTTCTAGTATATACATCTATAATAATGATCAATCTATCTTATTAGGAGCCTATACCCATAAATTAAATAGAGCCGATAAAATGCTAGGTACATGGCCCATCAAAGGAGATAATATTTGGATAGAATATTACGAACCTTATAAAGTAAAAGGAAAAGGAGAATTAAACATTTCAAAAATAATCCATGGTTATCGCTCTTTAGTTGATCCAAAAAGCGCTACACAATCTACTAAAGAAATTGAAAGCTGTAGTTACAGTGTAAATTGCGATATTGGAGACGACTTTAATACTTTAAAAAACAAATTAAAGCATTCTGTAGCACTTATTATTTCCGTAAATTCGGTATGTACAGGAGTACTAATTAACAATACTAACAATAATAAAGCTCCTTACTTTTTAACCGCCAATCATTGTAATATTGATAACGAAGCAACTTGGGCCTTTCAATTTAATTTTATTACAAAAAACACTAACTGTGGTTTTGAAGACTCTGAAAAACAATCTTTAGAAGTACAAACTACTAGTGGGGCTACTGTATTAGCATCCAATAGTAAATCTGATTTTAAATTACTGCAACTAGATGGAGGACTAAATCCAGAATGGAACTTAGAATGGGCAGGATGGGATAGAACGGCTATTGCTCCACGTTTTTCGGTTGGAATACATCATCCGGATGGTAACTTTATGGAAATTTGTAGAGATAATAATACTCCCGAAAAAGCTATTATTGAATTTGAAAACCCTAATACCAATATTTGGAAAATTTCCGATACCAACAATGGCTGGGAAATAGGGGTTACCACTGTAGGATCTTCTGGATCTCCACTATTTACTCCCAATGGACATATTATAGGACAACTTACTGGTGGTTTAGCTAGTTGCACAGCGGGTAGTAATAATAATTTGGAAGATTGGTATGGAAGGTTTGATATTTCTTGGGATTTTGGAAACACAAAAGAAACTAGACTTTCCGATTGGTTAGATCCCAACAATACGGGACTTGTACAATTAAATATGCTATCCGAAGAGT
>CALGNG010000394.1 GCA_937958735.1 uncultured Aquimarina sp.
GCACCACATTATTAATAAATTCTGGTGCTAGAAGCGAAAAAATAATAAGAGGAGTATTTCCTAATACTCCAGAAATAGCCTGTATCCATTATGGAAACTGGATAAGAGAAACCTTTGAAAAAATAAATGAAAGCGAGCAAATACAAGAGGTAAACATGGGGATAATGTTGGGTAAAGCGGCAAAACTGGCTAAAGGAGACCTAAATACGCATAGTGGAAAAACAACTTGGGACAAACAATTTATAGCTACAATAGCTAAAGAAGCTGGGGCTTCTAAAGAAATTGTAGCCACTATTTTAACGCTAAATATGGCGGGACGTTTACGAGAAGTATTTAATTTTATGCCTACAGAAAAATTTTACCAATTGTTATTAAAAAAGTGTTATAAACACTGTAAGAAAATAGCTCCTAATGTTCGTTTAAACTTATTTTTAATTAATAATAACGGAGCATATATTAAGTATATAGTATGAATTTAATGAATTTTACCAGACCCTTAATAGCAGGGGTTTTACATTCTTTTGAGCCAGACCACATGTCTGCAGTTTCGGTATTAGCAGCAGAGAATGCAATACAAAAAAAGAAAGTTACTTTTAAAACAATAGTAACCGCATCACAATGGGCCTTGGGGCATTCTGTAACCTTGTTACTATTTGGAGGAATAGCTTTGTTTTTTAGAGCAGCTTTGTTAACATTGGTATCCGATATATCTTTTTGGGCAGAGGCTAGTGTAGGGCCTATTATGATTTGGTTGGGTATTGTGGCTATAAAAAGAAACCACAAGATAAATAATATGATGGCCGATCATAAAAAAATAGAAGCCCACGAGCACGTGGCAAACAATCCGATACATTTACATGGAAAAACGGGACAAGAAATAGCCATGAATCCTATAAATAGATCTTTTTGGGTTGGTATGCTACACGGTCTAGCTGGTACAGGCGGGGCTTTAACTTCGGCATTAATTATTAGTGCCAGCACCATTTCCGAAGCCGTTTTAATTTTAATTGTGGAGTCGATAGGTGTTATTTTATCTATGGGATTATATAGTTATGTATTAATTTATACCATGAGCCGTTTTATAGAGCGCAATATGTCTGTTTTTAAATGGATGAATGGTATTGTAGGGATTATTTCTATAATTATAGGATCGCTAGTATTACACAGTGTTATTTACGAATAGTAGAATTGATTTTAAAAGCCTTATTTATGAAACCTAAATACCGTTTTCCGTTTTCTGCCATTGTAGGGCAAGAGAATTTTAAACTATGCTTACAATTAACATTAATAGACCCAACCATAGGTGGGGTTTTAGCAAGTGGAGATAAAGGAACAGGGAAGACCACAGCAGTAAGAGCACTAAGTCAGTTAATGGGAACAGGTTTCCCATTTGTAAACCTGCCCTTGGGAGCTACAGAAGATAGAGTATTAGGAAGTGTAAACTTAGAAGCTTTAATTAATCAAAAAAAAACCATTGTAGACAAAGGTTTGCTAGCCAAGGCACATAAAGGTTTTTTGTATATCGATGAGGTTAATTTGCTAAACGACTATCTAATGGATGTTTTGTTAGACGCTTCCTCATCTGGAGGTTATCATCTAGAACGTGAAGGCATTTCCCAATGGTTAGACAGTCGTTTTTGTTTAGTAGGGACGATGAATCCGGAAGAAGGAGCATTAAGACCACAACTTATAGATCGGTTTGGATTAAGTGTAAATATTACTACTCCAATAGATATAAAATTGCGCAAAAAAATAGCTTTACAGCGTTTAAAATTTGATGTAGACCCCGAAGCTTTCTGTAAAAATTTAGAGAAAGAAGACGAGGTAACCAAAAGTAGATTGATAGAAGCCCAACGTACTGTACATACTATAGAAATACCGGAAGAAATTCAAGAACACACGGCACAACTTACTATAGAGAATAAGGTAGAAGGCATGCGTGCCGATATTTTATTATTAAAAACAGTAAGGGCCTATGCGGCCTATTTGGACGAAAGGGTGATTACTCTAGAGATGCTACACAAAATAGCTCCTTTTGTTTTAGAACATAGAAGTAAAGACTATACGCCTCCTAACAATAATCCAGATCAAGACCCTTCTTCTAGAAAAGAAGAGGATAAAGAAATAGCAGAAGAGTCTAAAAGCGAAAGCGGTCAAAATAGCTTTCAGTTACCCGAATCGGTAAAAAAAGGATTACAGTTTTCGATACAAGAAAATAGCAAAAAACAAGAAGTCCGTTTAGATACTATAGAAAATTTGGAAGAAATTCCTTTTGTAAGCGATCGTCAAGAAACCATTTCATTAATAAAAACAATTAGAAATTACAGTATTACTCAAAAGTTTACCCCAATTTATAAAAATGTAACCCAAAAAGCGGTGGCAAGAATTGTCTTTTTGGTGGACACTAGTGCATCTATGGTATTGGACAAACAATTGGGATATATAAAAGGGGTGATTCAAAAAACAATAGAAAAATTTCCATCTAAAAAAGTACAGTATGCTATAGTAAGTTTGGAACATAAAACAGCAAAAATTGTACAACATTTTACCAGTAATATCAACATTATAGCCGACGAAAACTATAAACTTTCTGCTGGAGGTAAAACCAATTTAGGAGGAGCTTTTTTAAAAGTATCAGAGTTGTTAAAATTAGTCCCTAAAAAAACAGTACAACTGT
>CALGNG010000395.1 GCA_937958735.1 uncultured Aquimarina sp.
GATTGTCAGGTTTTCCAAACTAATAGCGGAAAAACAAATAGGAGAGTATTGTTTCCTAATATGACTGGTTTTCCTAAAGATTTCTTTAAAGGAGGTGTTTTTAGAGGAATTAATGGTAAAAAATGGATTAATCCAATGGGAACTATTACTGGTTCTAATGGAAAAGAACTTAGGGTAACAGCTATTACAGATGGTTGGATACAAAATAGTTCTAAAATTTATACAGATAACGGTAAAGGTTTTGGATTTATATTTCATCTAAACGCATTGGATAGAGAAGGAGAATGGTTTCAGCAAGGAAACAAAGTATATTTTAAACCAGCAAATGGTGTAAACCCTAATAATTTATCAATTAGCACAAAAAATAGAAAGTGGGCTTTTCAAATTGAAAATAAAAGAGGAGTTGTAATCGATGGTATTCAGATTCATGCAGCTTCTATAGAAATGCAAAAAGTTAACAATAGTCAAGTGCTTAATACTTCTATAGAATATCTATGGCCTTTTTTAACAAGAAAAGGATACGGAGTGTCGAAAACTTTACAAGGTGGAGTTTATGTAAACGGAAGTAACAATACGTTTAAAAACTGTTATATAGCACACAGTTGGGGACACGGATTATTTTTAGACGGAGGTAGTAATAATACAATAGAAAATTGTCGTTTAGAAGATTTAGGTTGGATAGCACAGTTTACATCTTCTATCCAAAATAATGCAAACGAAAAAACAACAATTACGAGATGTACCTTAGGTGCTACACGAAGATTCCATATAAGAACTAACGAAGGAAAAATAGATATTACTTATAACGATCTTTATGACTGTATGAAGATGGGGCAAGATGCAGGTTCTATACAATGTACAAATGGTAGTGACTGGGGAGTTCCTTTAGACATGAAAGGTTCTGAAATAGCCTATAATAGAATACACGACTCCAACACCTTAACCGATGGGCATAAAGAGTTTGTTTTAGCTTTATATTTAGAAGGCTGTTACAACTATACAGTACACCACAACCTTATTTATAACTTTAAAACGGATGTAGTTAAAGATGGTACTTTTGCTTACTTAGGCCCAAGACAATCTAAAATACAAGATTGTTATTATTACAATAACACAGTTTGGAATATGGAGTGGGGAGTGCGTTTATGGAATAGAGACAAGAAAGGAAGAATCGAAAATGTTCGTTTTTGGAATAATATTATAGATACTAAGGCTAATGATGGTGATGAGAACAAGATTTATAACGATCTTAATTTTCAAAATAATTTTAGAAGTGCAACAGGTAATGGAAATAGTTTGTTTGTAAATGCTTCTAAAGGAGATTTTAGACTTAAATCGGGCACAGACCCTATTAATTCTGGTAGAACTATTAACGGTATTACTACCAATGCAAATGGAGTACCAGATGTAGGAGCTATAGAATTTGGTACAAATTTCCCAGATGTAGGATCTAATATTAATTCTAATACTTTTAAAAATTCAGGTAATAACTCTAGTCCAGTAGCATCTAAACCAGCTGTTTTCCACGAAATCCCAGGAAGAATCGAAGCCGAAAATTATAAAAATCAAGAAGGAATTGATATAGAAAAAATAACAGATGGAGGTGTAGATGAAAATATTAGTCATATAGATAATGGTGATTTTATTGAATATTTGGTGGATATTAAAGAAACAGCAGATTATCAATTATCTATTAGAGTAGCATCTAATACAGAAGGTGGTAATTGTGAGTTTAGGACCCAAGGACAGCAAATTAAAACCTTTAAAATAGAAAATACAGGTGGGTGGCAATCTTGGAAAACATTAACTAAAAGAGTTAGTTTAACTAAAGGTAAAAAGACATTACGTTTAAATTTTTCTGGAGGAGATGGTTTTCTTTTTAATGTAAATTGGATTAATCTTAGAAAAGCAAAATCAAATAAGATTGTAGAAAACAATAATGGAGGGGTAGATATAATTACCAACCCTATACAGGATAATGTTCTGCATTTTATCCAAAAAGGAAATACAAATTTTAAGATTTATAACACCCAAGGTAATGTTGTAAAGCAGTTAGAAAGTATTAAAACAGAGAATACTGTAGACGTTTCTAATTTATCTTCGGGAGTTTATTTTTTAAAGTCGGATCAAAAAATGGTAAAATTTGTAATAGAATAATTTTATAAATTTTTCATTTCTTGCTTAAACAGTAAAGATTTTAGAAAAGAAAAAAATAATTAGAGTTGTTGGTATTTATACTATTCGTAAATACTAACAACTCTTTTTGTATAAGTAATATATAGGGAAGTAACTTTGTTATAGTCGGTAGGGATAGTGACTAATTAATTTTTCACAAAAAATTAAGGAATAAAATTGTTATTGTAGGCTATTTTAGCGACTTATGTGTTACAATTTAAAAATTCAATTATGTCTTTAACAGAACAATTAAAAGCAGTAGCAGATGAGATGTCTTCAAAAATACCAGCCGAAGCACAAGTAGTAATGGAAGCTGCTATTAACGATTTAAAAAATTCTAACCTTTTAGACAAAGCATTAAAAACGGGTGGTACACTACCAAGTATTAGTTTACCAAATGCTAAAGGAGAGACGATTTCTTTACAGTCTAAATTAGAAGCAGGAAAAAAACTAGTAATAGCTTTTTACAGAGGTGGATGGTGCCCTTATTGTAATGTAGAGTTACAAGCATTACAAAAAATATTACCAGAAATTGAAGCTAAAGGAGCAGAGTTAATAGCTATTACTCCAGAATCTCCAGATAATTCTTTATCCACTACAGAGAAAAATGAATTGACTTTTGAAGTACTAACAGATAAAGATAATAAGCTTGCATATTCTTTAAATTTAGCATATCAATTGCCAGAAGAATTAGATAAGATTTATAAAGATTTTGGACTTGATTTAGAAGCAAGTCAAGGTAATAAAGATAGGACTCTTCCTATAGCAGCAACATATGTAGTAGATGCTTCTGGTAAAGTTACATATCATTTCTTAAAAGAAGATTATAAGTTAAGAGCAGATACTAGTGAGATTTTAAGTGCTTTATAAAAGTAACTTTTACATTTAATAATTTTAAAAAAGGTAGCCTTTAAAGGTTACCTTTTTTGTTTAGATTAAAAGCTTAAACAAAAATATAAGTAAATGTATTTTATTTATATTTACAATGTAATCGATAACGTAATACTGTGATTGCAAATAATTTTAAAGTATAATTGCTTTAAAAACCCTTTAGTGGTTTAATAAATATCTTTTTTAGAAATGAATTTAAGAA
>CALGNG010000396.1 GCA_937958735.1 uncultured Aquimarina sp.
GGACGATTATTGGACCGGACCACATGAGCAAAAGCGTTTTTTTGGCAAGCAAGGACATGGAAGTTGGAACGACCGTAAAGCGGGACAAGCCTTTTTTGGGGTAATTGAGTTGTTTGGAGGAAAAAGCAAGTTAAAAGCTAAAGTCCCTGTAGACCCAGCAACAATTAAAGTACCTCCATATTATCCCGACACCCCTTTTCAAAGACAAGAATTAGCCAATCACTATAACCAAATAAAGGTTACAGACGTTGAGGTAGGACAAATTATTGAGCAGTTAAAAGACGATGGGTTGTATAAGAATACTATTATTATTTTTATGTCGGATAATGGTTATAAAACCATGCGCGATAAGCAGTTTTTATACGATGGTGGAACGCATATGCCTTTAGTAATTGCAAGTCCTGGAAACCCAAAGCTTTTAAATCAATTTGGTGTACGCGAGGACATGGTAAGTTTAATGGATATTACAGCTACTTCGTTGTCTTTAGCAGGTATTCCAATTCCTAGTTATATGGAAAGCAAAGATATTTTTGCTAAAGATTTTAAACGCGACTACGTAGTTTCGGTTCGGGACCGTTGCGATTTTACTATAGACCGTATTCGCTCTATCCGAACTAAAGAATTTAAGTACATAAAAAACTTTATGACGGACAGGCCTTTAATGCAGTCGCAGTATCGTGATATTCGTAAAAGTTATAAAATGCTAATGAAAACCTATAAAGAGGGAAAAGTATCTTTTTATAGTAAATGGTTGGAAGACGAAAGACCTGCCGAAGAGTTATACGACTTAGCAAACGACCCACACGAAATTAACAACTTAGCCAAAGACCCTAATTTCAACACTAAATTAGTAGAATTAAGAGGCTATCTAAACGATTGGATTGCAGAAACAGGAGACAAAGGACAATATCCAGAATCTAAAGAGCAGTTAAAAATAATTTACGAACGTTGGGGAGAACGTTGTGTAAACAAGGAGTTTGATGCCGTTAGGTAATTGCAACTAAATTTATAACATCTACGAAAACCCATTCTGTCTTGCAGGATGGGTTTCTGCTTTTTTAATATTCATATAGTAGAAATATTTATTTTCGTCAAGCTGAACTTGTTTCCGTTTCTCATCAGAATTGTTACATCTATACGGCATGGTATTAAAAACAACTATAAAACAGAGATTAAATTTACAGATAGTATAAGTAACAAATTAAAATGATTTTGCAACTTAGTATAATATGCATACATTAATAGTGACTATTCACTAGACCTGATTTCAATGAAACTAAAAGTTCTCCTATTGACTATTACTATTTTAATTGGAGCATCTCTTTTTGCTCAAAAGCAGGCATATACGATAAGCTTAAAGGAAGCACCCATTAAAAACGCTAAAAAATATTATAGCAAAAAAGTTTCGGAAATTATAACTTACGAAGTTAATAACAATAAAAGCTCTGAATTAAAAGCCTATTTTGAACAACTAATCTTAAATAAAAAAACAATCAATCATAACATAATTGCTACTTTCTGGTTAAACACAAATGGTACTATTAATTCCTCACTTTTTGGATCGTCTATAAAACGGAATACACCTCCTTTTAAAGAATTGAATGATATTTACTCTAGAATTCGTGTGAGTCCCTTAGAAATAAAAAAAATAATAACATCCTTGAAAGGAGAACAAATTCACCAAAGGTTCTCACTTAAAAAAGTTACCGATAGTGTAACACAGCAATCAAAAATAATTTTATCTAACTACGAATTTCTGGTAAGAACAAGTAAAATTTATAAAGCAGGTAAGGCAGATAAAACAGAAAAAGCACCTAAAAAAGTTAAACCTATATATGCGAGCTTAATTTATAAAGGCTGTCGTATTTCTAAAAAAATAGAACCTTCGTCTAAGGAAGGCTATAAAAAATTAAGAGCTTGCTTAGCTTCTAAAATAAACGAACTAATCTTAAAAAAATCCAATGTCAAACAGTTTAAAAATAATCTTCTCCTAAAAGGAAAAAAAATAAACACCTATAATATTTTACGATTCAATAAAGATGGTGTAATTGAAGAAGTTAATTCTATAAGCCTTGTACCAGAATATGAAAATGAAGCTAAGCGAATTTTTTTATTAATCCCTAAGGCTATTCCTGCGACAAAAAACGGAGAACCTATTAATTATTCTTTTTCTAAAATTATAAGTACCACTTTGGACTAAATAATTTCTGCTTTTCTCAATACAATTAACTATGATTTTTAGTATCCTGAAGTACAGAACTTAACCACCCAACAGATCCCTTTATAATCGGATACGCCATCAAAATGCCTAAGCCACTTTCGCTAGAAACATCTAATTTAAGTATAGTTTGTTTTTCAAAATAATCTATAATTACACCTTGTCCTTTATCTGAAGACTGATTACAAAAAACACAATACTCCAAAACATGTTCGTTAAGTTGGTAGGCATAGAGTAAAGCGGCGGCACTTACAAATCCATCAATTAAAATAGTCATTTTTAACGCAGTAGCTTTTAGGTAAGCACCTGCTAGTACAGCAATTTCAAAACTACCGTAAGAGGTAATTATTTCGGTAAGTGTCATTGGAGCATATTTTTGTTGTGCTGTTTGTAACAATTCTAGTCTTGTTTTCGCATACTCCTTTCCTAATTCTGGATTAAAAAAAATGCATTCTTCTATTGGTGTATTGGTAAGGTTTGAAGTTATTAAAGCAGCGGGTAATTTATTTTCTGCGCCTATAGATCCAAAGCCAATAATAGTAGAATTGGCTTCCCATTTGTTAGTAACTATAGTTTTTCCAATAGCCAAACATTTTTCATAATCCGAATATTCCATTGCTGGAGTTTCAATAAAATTATTAGTTCCCTGTTTTATTTTGTGTTTTTTTATAGGTAGATGGTCTTGAATCCCTTCTTGTAATCCTATATCTACAAATTTAACGGCAACTTCTTTAGTAGAATTATAGGCTTTTAATACCGAAGCTTTACTTAATAAATGGGTTAACGATTTGTTAGATTCTAGATAAGTGTTAAGTACCTTACTAATACCTTGGTCAGAAGCTAAGAGTATTAGTGTTGGATTAGATAATACAGGTTTTTTTGTATTTTGTATTGCGGCTATTTTATAAGCAATATCCCTTACCACCCCAATTTTCGAGGTTTCAATTCCTTTTTCATTTAATTGCTTTTCAATAGCTGCTACTATCCCAAAATCTACATTAGTAATCAAATCCATATCTAAGTATTATCATAAAATCAAACTTACTAATTTTTAAGTGCCAATTTGCATTATTTTATTTAATCCTTAAAAAGTAGATTTAAGTATCTGTATATCAGTTTTTAAAATTAATATGAAATATTTTTATGTGTTTTGTTGTTAAGTAATAATCATTAAAAATAGATTTTTAGTTAATTTAATTTATGTAAAATCGATTTTTGGTGTGTTAAATTTATTAAAAACGATTAAATGGTTTAAAAAGTTTAAAAAGTACCGTAAAAGGGAGTTTTTGTCCAATAAATACTTAAGTATACATACTTAGATTTGTAGTGTAGTTAAATATAAGGGATATGAAAGATAAGACAAAAGCAATAGTACTCTCGGTAGCCTTATTAATAGGTTTTGTAATTATTGGAGAATTAATAACAGGAAGTGGAGAAAGAGGGGGGGAAAATCTAACCGAATATCAAGTATTAATGGGTATGGGGGAACCACAAGCGCATGTGCCTGGTCCAATAGAGGTTTTTAAATTGGCTTTTAAAGAATTGAGTAATCCTTTTTATGATAATGGTCCTAACGATAAAGGTATAGGTACACAACTTTTTTATTCTATAGCAAGGGTTATGGCTGGGTTTTCTTTAGCAGTAATTATCGCATTACCTATTGGTTTTCTTATAGGCATGTCTCCACTCTTTTACAAAGCTTTACAACCGTATATACAAATTTTAAAGCCAGTATCACCTTTAGCATGGATGCCCTTAGCGCTTTTTGTAATTAAAGATTCTATAATGTCTTCCATATTTGTAATATTTATATGCTCTATTTGGCCCATGTTAATTAATACCGCCTTTGGAGTAATGTCCGTAAAAAAGGATTGGCTTAATGTAGGTAAGACTCTAGAAATGGGGAATTTTAAAACAGCCTTTACCATTATTTTACCTGCGGCACTTCCTACTATATTTACTGGAATGCGTATTTCTATGGGGATTTCTTGGTTGGTAATTGTAGCTGCAGAAATGCTTGTTGGCGGAACTGGAATTGGATATTATGTTTGGAACGAATGGAACAATCTTGATCTTACTAGTGTTGTATTTTCCATTTTAATGATTGGTGTGGTGGGAATGTTTTTGGACACCATAATTGCTTATTTCTCTAAGTTTTTTGTGTATCAAGAATAAAGTTTATTCTAAGTTGAATTAGCTACACGAATTTTAAAAAAAAAGAATATGAAAGAGTTTCTTGTAATAAAGGATTTGGTTAAAAAGTTTCCAATTAACGACGGTAAAGAAGAGTTAACGGTATTTAAAAACATCAATTTTAATGTAAATAAAGGAGAGTTTGTAAGCATTATTGGGCATTCGGGTTGTGGTAAATCTACAGTCTTAAACAATTTAGCAGGTTTAGATACTCCTACAGAAGGCGAAATTACCATGTTAGATAAACCAGTAATTGGACCTAGTTTAGAAAGAGGAGTAATCTTTCAAAACCACAGTTTGCTTCCTTGGTTAAGCGCCTTTAAAAACATAACCATGGCCATTGCTTGTAAGTTTA
>CALGNG010000397.1 GCA_937958735.1 uncultured Aquimarina sp.
AAATGGGAGTAGGACGCTCTTCTATTTCCCATATTATCTCTGGTAGAAATAAACCTAGCTTAGAATTTGTCTTACATATTTTAGAAAATTTTGATGAAGTCTCTTTTGATTGGTTAATGTATGGAAGAGGTAATTTTCCAAAAAATACCCCCCCCTCTTCTCTATTCGAAGAAACAACGATTCCACAAAAAACAGAATTAATAGAAAATAAAGAGCCTTTAAGTAAATCGATTAATTTATTTTCTACTACAGACAAAAAAGAAATTAAAACTGGTCCTCCTATGCCCACAGCTAATAAAGAAATTTTAGAAGTAGAACGTATTGTTATTTTTTACACTAATAATACCTTTAAAGAATATAAAAATTAGAAAGTCTAAAAAACTTATAGCTTAGTTCTTAAATTTTGAATTATTTTTACTTTCGAATTTTAATTTAACAGTTTATATGTTTTTGCCTAAGTACATTGCTTTTTTATTAATAGGATTGTCTTTAATTTCTTGTTACGAACAAAAAAGGGATTGCGATCGTTTTAAAGAAGGTACTTTCGAATATCAGTCTTTTTTAAATGGAGAAATAGCTACTTCTAAATTTGTTAGAACAAATACTATAGAAATAGATTATTTCCAAAATAAAGCTGATACTTCTAGTATACGCTGGGTAAACAATTGTGAATGTATTTTAAAAAACCTAAATCCCAAAAAACGTAGCGAAGAAAAACCGTTGCATATTAAAATATTAACTACTAAAAATAATAGCTACACTTTTGAGTATGGACTTGTTGGGGCTTCTAAAAAAGCAAAAGGAACAGCTACTAAAATTAATTAATTATGTTTGAAATTTTTACTTCTGTAGATGCCTGGGTGGCATTATTAACATTAACCTTTTTGGAAATTGTATTGGGTATAGATAATATTATATTTATTTCTATTGCTTCTAGTAAATTACCGCAAAGTCAGCAAAAAAAAGCTACAAATATTGGATTAGTACTTGCTATGGTTATGCGTATTATACTACTTTTTGGGATTTCTCTTTTAGTAGCTATGGAGGCTCCTTTTTGGCATATTAATTTATCTTGGATAAATGCAGGTATTAGCGGCCAGGCTTTAATTTTATTTGGTGGTGGTATTTTCTTGTTATATAAGAGTGTACACGAAATTCATGAAAAAGTAGAAGAAAAAGGAGAAGAGGAAAAAGATTTAGAAAAAAATAGTGCCTCTAGCCTTGGTAGAGCTGTTACACAAATAGCCATTATTAATCTTGTATTTTCTTTTGACTCTATTTTAACTGCTGTAGGGATGACTAATGGCTTAAGCGAAAACCCTAACGATGCTTTAATTATAATGATTATTGCTGTAATTATTTCTGTTCTAATTATGATGCTTTTTGCTAATCCAGTGGGTAATTTTGTAAACAAACATCCTTCTGTACAAATTTTAGGGTTATCCTTTCTTATCCTTATTGGTTTTATGCTTATTGCAGAGGCAGCACATTTATCGCACTTACATATTTTAGACTCTAGTGTAGGGACTATTCCTAAAGGTTACTTATACTTTACCATAGCTTTTTCTTTATTAATCGAATTTTTAAACTTTAAATTAAGAAAAAGGAATAAAAAAATTGCTTAATTATATTTTGCTTGCTGTACTTGTCTAATCTTAGGTAAGCTATATTAAGTATTTCAAAAAAGCCATAACAATAATTTATTGTTATGGCTTTTTTGTTTATGCATATTATGCATTTATATCAAAAATTTTGCTAGTGTTAATGTATACAAGTACAACATAGCACAACAAAAATTAGTATAATTCTAAAACCTTTATATCTCTATTCTATTTTTTAAAATAAAAGCTAAACGATTCTTTACTTAAGTTTTATATATCCTTAAAATTCTGCATTCATAGGCGTACGTGGGTAAGGAATTACATCTCTTACATTAGTCATACCAGTAACAAAAAGTACTAAACGCTCAAAACCTAAACCAAAGCCACTATGTATACATGTTCCAAAACGTCTGGTATCTAAATACCAATACAATTCTTCTTGACTAATATTTAAAACATCCATTTTCTCTTTTAATACTTCTAGACGCTCTTCTCTTTGCGAACCTCCTACAATTTCTCCAATACCTGGAAATAAAATATCCATAGCTCTTACGGTTTCTCCGTCCTCGTTTAAACGCATATAAAATGCTTTTATATTGGCAGGATAATTAAATAAAATTACGGGACACTTAAAGTGCTTTTCTACAAGATAACGTTCGTGTTCGCTTTGTAAATCTACTCCCCAACTGTCTACAGGATATTTGAATTTTTTCTTTTTATTAGGTTTAGAGTTTTTTAAAATTTCTATAGCTTCGGTATAGCTTACCCGTTTAAAATTATTATCGGTTACAAATTTTAACTTATCCCTTAAGCTTAACTCGCTACGCTCTGCTATAGGTTTTTGCTTTTCTTCGTCTAATAATCTTTTTTCTAAAAACTCTAAATCGTCGTTACAATGTTCTAAAATATAATCGATTACATATTTTATAAAGTCTTCTGCAACATCCATATTTTTATCTAAATCGCAAAACGCCATTTCGGGTTCTATCATCCAAAACTCCGATAAATGGCGAGAGGTATTAGAGTTTTCTGCCCTAAAAGTAGGTCCAAAAGTATATACCTTACCTAATGCCATTGCATATGTCTCTGCTTCTAATTGACCAGAAACAGTTAAGTTAGTTTCTTTACCAAAAAAGTCTTGTGTGTAATCAACATTCCCTTCATCATTCAATGGAGCTTTATTCGCTTCAAAGTTAGACACGTGAAACATTTCTCCTGCACCTTCAGCATCAGAACCAGTAATAATTGGTGTGTTTACA
>CALGNG010000398.1 GCA_937958735.1 uncultured Aquimarina sp.
TACAGAACGTCACGATTCTAGACGTGTAGACCGCCAATTACGTGGTCGTGCAGGCCGTCAAGGTGATGTAGGAAGTTCTCAATTTTATGTTTCTTTAGAAGATAATTTAATGCGTTTATTTGGATCGGAACGCATCGCCAAATTAATGGATAAAATGAATATAGAAGAAGGCGAAGTGCTACAAGCAAAAATGCTTTCTAATTCTATAGAACGTGCACAAAAGAAAGTAGAAGAAAACAATTTTGGAACACGTAAACATTTATTAGAGTACGATGATGTAATGAATGCGCAACGGGAAGTAGTGTATAAAAGACGTAGACATGCATTGTATGGAGAACGTTTGCAGTTAGATATTGCAAACATGATATATGAGTTAGCAGAAAGTATTTCTGAAGGAAATATAATAGCTCAAGATTATAAGAATTTTGAATTTGAATTAATTCGAAATTTTGCTATGGCAAGTCCTGTAACGGAAGCAGAATTTAAAGGATCTAAAGCAGCAAATATTACAGGAAAAGTATACAAGGCAGCCCTCGAACTTTACGAAAATAAAAAGAAATATATTTCTGAATCGGTGTTTAATGTAATACAATCTATTAGAGAAAACCCAGAAGTAAATTTTGAGAGTATTGGAGTGCCTTTTTCTGATGGATCCAAAACACTAAATGTAAGCACTAATTTAGAGAAAGCATACGAGTCTGGAGGAGCCCAAGTAGTGCAGGATTTTGAAAAAAATATAGTATTGGCTTTAATCGACGATTCTTGGAAAACGCATTTGCGTAAGATGGACGAGTTAA
This sequence comes from uncultured Aquimarina sp., assembly GCA_937958735.1. GTDB lineage: Bacteria > Bacteroidota > Bacteroidia > Flavobacteriales > Flavobacteriaceae > Aquimarina. Next base: position 798 of record CALGNG010000398.1, read on the forward strand.
AGCAAAGTGTACGTTTAGCAGTACACGAGCAGAAAGATCCATTATTAATCTATAAATTTGAAGCCTTTGAATTGTTTAAAGGAATGCTAAATGGTTTAGGTAAAGAAGTTATTTCTTTCTTGTTTAAAGCAGAATTACCACAGCAAGCAGAGCAAGAAGTTACTATAGAAGCCCCAGGAGAATATCAACAAGACGAGACCTACGAGCAAAAAGCAGAGATTCAAAACTTAGATGAGCGTACCACTCAAAATAGAGCTATTGCAGATGCGCAACACCAACCACAACAAGTAGAAACAGTGGTAAGGGAAGAGCCTAAAATAGGTCGTAACGACAAAGTAACCATTAAAAATGTGATGAATGGTGAGTCTAAAGAAATGAAGTTTAAACAAGCCATTCCTTTATTACAGCAAGGTAATTGGGTGTTAGTAGATAAATCTTAAGGAACTAAAAGATTATAAAACGAGAAAAGACAGTCTAATTAGACTGTCTTTTCTCGTTTTATAATCTTCGGTCTTATATAGCTTATAATAAAAATAGAACTATAGGAAAGTATAATATCGAATAAACTCCCTCTTTTACAGCAAGGTTATGGGGATTGAAAACCAATAATTCTATTAAAAATTTAAGGCACTTTTTACGGGATAATTTAATTTTTCTTTACCATTTAAGAAATCTAATTCTGCTATAAAGTTGCATTGTACAATTTCTCCACCAAGTTGTTCTACAAGTTTGCAAACAGCTTTGGCAGTTCCTCCAGTAGCCAAAATATCGTCATGAATTAGGATTTTATCTCCTTTAGTAATAGCGTCCTTATGGATTTGCAATATATCGGTACCATATTCCAAATCGTATGTAACCTCTATAGTATCGTATGGTAGTTTTCCTTTTTTTCTTACAGGAACAAAACCAGCGTTAAGTTTTTGAGCAAGTACCCCGCCTAAAAAAAAACCTCTAGCTTCTATTCCTATTACTTTATCTATTTTTTGATCTATTAGGGCTACTAATGTATTTGCTAGAGCATTAAAAGCTTCCGGGTTACCTAATAGAGGAGTAATGTCTTTAAATACAATACCCTTTTTAGGGAAATCGTAAATATCTCGTATATAATTCTCAAAATTCATAATATATTTTTTATTTCAATAGTATTAATAATAATGTTGGTTTTATAAGTCAAATATAGATAACTCTTAGTCTTTTAGAGAATCCTTAAGTTTTAGTTTTATTGTATTTAAAACGTTACTTTTTTGTTAAATTGACATTTTTAAAATCAATTATATGTTTAATTATTTGTTTTTAGTATTGTATAGAGAGATTTTTATTAAAAATATGTGAAAAAAATAATTATTCCGTAAGGTGTGTTTTGGAATGCGACAATTAGATAAATAAGGTTGTAAATATCTGATTAGTAGGGTTAATGGTGAATTTAGATGCTATTGCTTAAATTATCATAGGTGTTATAGACTAGATTAAAAAATAATACTTGAATCAATTATTTCGTACAAAACAATTAATTAAACATAGATGGAAAAAATTTTAAATTTTATTCAAACAATTAAAAAAAAATATTTGCTAGAAGAGATGCCTTTTCTATCGAAACAATTAAAAATTGCCTCGATAGAAAAACCATATAAAGGATTAAAAATTTTACATAATGTTCCTTTTACAAAGGAGACCTTATTAAAATTAGAAATTCTTTATGCAGGTGGAGCGGACATTGTGGTAACCTCTCCTAGTTTTATGGAGGTAGATAATAATATATTAATTCCTTTTATAGAGGCGGGAGGCGTTTGGAGGGAGCTGGAGAGTACAAAGGATACTTTATTTGATATACATATGGATTGTGCAGGAGAGCTTATTAATAATCCTTCGCCTAAAATTGGTGCTATAGAAATTACAGGTACTGGTACCCACAAGTATGCCGCAGCAAAGCTTTATTATCCTGTTATATCGGTAGATCAAAGTAAAATAAAAAGTTTAGAAGGTATTTTAGGTACAGGAGAGGCTTTTGTAAGAGCTTTTAAAGAATTAGCAACTAACGATATCAAAAATAAATCGTTTATGATTTTTGGTTATGGAAAAGTAGGAAAAGGTATCGTTAATAAATTAAGGAAAGAAACAGAAAATATTATTGTTATTGATGCGGAACAAAAAAATATAGAGAGTGCTAAAAAGATAGGTATTAGAAGTTATGCTTCTAACGAAACAGCCAAAATTGAAGAATTAGCAAAAGATATGTTTGCTATTGTTACAGCCACAGGAGTAGAGGGAGTTATTACTAACAACTACAATAGTATTAATTTTTTAGGGAAATTTTTAGCTAATATGGGAGGGGAAGATGAGTTTGGATCCAATTTTAAATCATCGGATGTAATGTGCCAAAAAAGGCCTATTAATTTCTTTATAGACAAGCCAACTCTTATGAGATATTTAGATCCTGTTTTTTATGCGCATAACTTAGGTATAGATATATTATTGTATTCCAATTTGGGCTATGGATTGCATCCATTTCCAAAATTTATTTCAGACGAGACAATTAGCAGTTGGAAAGAAGCTTTTGAAGAAGAAGTTATTTTCTAATCAAACACAATTAAAACACTCAATTTAACTCGATTAATCAAAATGAAAGAATTAAAAAATATTCTAGAAAAAAAATATAAAATAGGTGCGAAAAAAAGTAAATACCCTAATCTTTATAGGATAAGCACTCAATATAAAAACCATTATAAAATAGCCCATAAACCATTTGAATATATGGGTAAAATGAAAGAAAGTATTGGTATAACAATTGCAAATTCTTTTGAAAACTCCATGCATAGCCCTTCAAATAAGTTTGTTAGAACATCGTATAATCAATTAGCAAAGGAAATAACAAATCAATTTATGTTTATTTCAAACTTAGAGAAAATTGTATTTGAACCTTTTACAGGAAAAGGAGAGCCTTATGCAAATAGTATAGAAATGCTAGAAGATATTCATAATTATCATCTATACTTTTTTAAAACAGAATCTGGATTTGGAGAGACAGAGTATAAGCATGAAAATGTTATGCTAAATAAAACAGGAATTAAGATTGGAAATTACGAATTGGTAATAAACGATTTATTTCGAATTGTTCATGACATATTTGGTCATGCCATGTCGGGATATAGTTTTGGTCCTATAGGAGAAGACTTGGCATGGTTTACTCATATAAATATGTTAAGTCCTTTAGCCTCTGCAGCCATGACAATGGAAACTCGTGGTCAAAATTGCTGGGTTAACTATGGCCCTCATATGAGAGATGCTAATGGTAAGATTTATAAAAAAGGAGATAAATTATGGAGAGAACCAATAGATAGACCTTTTGCAGAGCAAAAAATGAATTTATTGCCTAGTAGTATTAGTGGTGTTAAGTTATATGAAGATAAGGGAAGGATAAAAGCTAAATATTTAGATTTTTGGGATCCATTAGAAAGCCTATTGTATATAAGCCTATTAAATTAAAGTCTAAAAATTTTCTAATAAATAATAACTAATGAATCCATTTTTGCAAAAAGCATATACCGAAACAGCATACGTGATTTTAAATGAAGAACAAATTTTTGAGGTTTTTGTAGATCAATTTAATAATAATTTTAATAAATGGTGTAATACAAAAAAGATTACATCATGGGCTGTTATTACAGCGTATAACCCATACTCGAAAGAACTTTTAAATACAGAGAATAGGGAATTAAACCATCAATTAAAGGATACCATATTACAACAAGGCTTTAGGTTTAATGAAGCTAGAGGAGTTCCTAAAAATTCTGACTGGGATAGCGAAGAGAGTTTTTTTATACATAATATTACATTACAAGAAGCAAAGGAAATAGGAGTAAATTATAAGCAAAATGCTATAATTACTGGATCTTATAATCAAAACGCACAACTAATTTGGTTAGTTTAACTTTTAAGAAATGCTATAGAGTATACCTTAGGTTTGTTAGGGTGAGTAAATAAAAAAGACTGCCCGTAAGGGCAGTCTTTTTGTGTTTAGACTAGTGCTTTATTCTTAAAATTTTTTAATTAAATTAAGGAATTACAAACTTTTCCGTATTGTTTTTCGATTTAAGAAGGTATAACCCAGGTGTTAAATTAGAAACATTTACGTTTATTAAGTTTTGATTAACTGTAGATATTTCTTTTAGTATGGATCCAGATAAGTTTAAAATTTTGACATTTTCATTTCCGTTCTGGGTAAAGATCAAAGTATTATTTTGAATAGGGTTAGGAGTTACTTTTAAAAAAGAATTTGATGTAGCTAATTTTGAACTTGTTATTCTATCAAATGTCATTCTATTAATATTTAATAAGAAGCCATTTCCTCCAGAAAACTCTAGACGTATTCTATTTTGTCCATTAGTTAATCTAACATTAGCGGTAATAGTTCTCCAGGACTGCCATCCACCAGTGTTG
>CALGNG010000399.1 GCA_937958735.1 uncultured Aquimarina sp.
TATGGAGTTATTCCGTGCTTGTAGATTAGTGGTGGATACGGGTATCCATGCTAAAAAATGGACCAGAGAAGAAGGTATAGCGTACTATAAAAAAAATACACCAACAGAAGAGTTCGATATTATTAAAATGGTAGAAAGACATGTAGTAATGCCAAGCCAAGCTACGGCATATAAAGTAGGAATGAACAAAATTTTAGCCTTGCGTAAAAAATCTAAAAAAGCTTTGGGGAATAAGTTTGATATTAGAGAATTCCATGATGTAGTATTAACTAATGGAGCATTACCATTGGATGTTTTAGAAGATCTAGTAGAAGAATGGATTAAAAGTAAAGAAGGTTAGGATTAATTATAATATTTTAAACTCTGCTTGTTTTACAAGCAAAATATCAAACCTACTGCATAAAAATTATGTAGTAGGTTTTTGATTTAAAATCTAGGATAACTAAGATTCACAAAATTGATTAACGAAAACTTACTTCGGAAATAGTATTTTAGCAAAATGAAATTTGAGGACGTAGTAGGGCAGCAAAACATTGTAAACCTGAATTCGATCTAAGTAAGCCATTAAAGGAATAGTTGTAATTGATCAGATGTAATAGCAGGTTTTTTATTCTGAAAAGAGCACGAAATAAGGCTAGCAACAAGATTTGTAATGAAATTGCCACAACTTTTCTATATCTTTATGCTTAGTTTGAGCTATGTTCTTTAATTGGTCATTTATAGTTTTTATTAGAGATCTTTTTTCCAATAGTATATTAATACATTCTTCATATCATTCTGTTTTTTCTTTGCTATAAAATTCGATTTCTTATATCGAATTCAGGTTAAAATTGAAGAAATAAGTTCGAAAAACAACATCAAAAATTAAATTGAAATAAAGTAAGCTTGTATTTTATTAGCTTTTGCAATGCACTTAAATTATCGAAAATAAATTCGAGTGTTTCATTTATAAGGTGAATCTACTAAAGGTTGATATAATTTTTTGATAAAAGATTATATCATAGAATCAAGTTGTTATAGCTTTTTTATACAGTTGCTGCTCTTCTAAATTAAGAGACTTATTCTAATAAATTTTAGCGCATTTTTTGTAGAAATAAGTTCTCTAAACGATGATTTTGATACTAAAACTTTAATAAATTAGAGCTTCTTGATTATTTAAATTTAATTTTTGTAGGATTTTTAATGTTAAATTAATTTTAGTTATGTTATTTTAAGTTAATTTTCTTTTTTAAATCTTAAAAAAAACAAAATAAGCAATGCGTTTCTGTTTTTATATTATTAAATGTGGTATTGTTTTATTTAGTTATTGATAATTAAAAGAACCTTATTTTGATACGCTAATAATTATTATCTCTTTTTTAACAAAAAACAACAATAACTAACGAAAACCTTTTTTGTTAATGTGTTTAAATAAAAGGATTTAATGTGTTTTATTTTGTGTTTTTGGTTATAATTTTAATCAAAACTAACTAAACACTAAGAATATGAATAAAATTAGAATTAGTATTCTAGTTATTTTATCCTTTTTTTGTTTTGGTTTTGCTTTTAGTCAGAGTAAAATTATAACGGGAAAAATAACTAACAAAGATGGGCTACCACTTCTTGGCGCATTTGTAACAATCGAAGGAGATGCAAAAGGTACTGTTACCGATTTTGATGGACTTTATCAAATTAATGCTAATCCAGATTCGACCTTAATTTTTGGATATATAGGATATTTAAGCCAGAAAATTTTAGTAAAAGATCAAAGTACAATAAATGTTATTTTAGAAGAAAGTAACGAGAGTTTAGATGAGCTGGTAATTACTGCACAAGGATATAAAAAAAGTATCAAATCCATTGGATATGCCGTAACTACATTAAAATCTGAAGAAGTAGAAGATAGACCAGAATCGGATGTTTCTAGAATCTTAGGGGGGAAAATAAGTGGAGTAAGTGTTATTGGTACAGGTGGCTTGGCTGGTAGTGGAACTAATATTGTAATTAGGGGTCAATCCTCCATAAATCAAAATAATCAAGCTTTATATGTTATAGATGGAGTGCCGTTTAATACTTCTGCAAATACACAAGCAACGGATGAAGATGGTTTTGGAAATGGAAATAGTGTTACTTCTAGTAGGGCTTTAGATATTGATCCAAATAATATAGAAAAATTAACAGTGCTTAAGGGCTTAAGTGCAACGGTGCTATATGGAGAAGCGGGAAGAAATGGAGTTATTCTAATTACAACAAAAAATAAGAGTTCGGGCAATGGGTCTAGTAAAAAGAAATTTGAAATGGGAGTATCTCAGTCCGTTTTCTTTAGTGAAATAGCAGGACTTCCAGATTACCAAAATAGCTATGGACAGGGAGGTAATAATGTCGAAAATGTAGCATTTGCAGGTAATTGGGGAGCCCGTTTTGATAAAGGTATTACGGTAAGACACCATTATGATCAAGCTAGATTTGCTAATTCTTTCCCAGAATTTCAGGGAGTTACCGTGCCATATGAAGCTTTCGAGAATAATATAGAAGATTTTTTTAAGACAGGGGTTTCTAAAATTACTTCAGGTTTCTTGTCTAAATCAGATCAGAATACTTCAATAAGAGCCAATGTAACACATACCGATGATGAAGGTTTTTTACCAGGAAATAAGCTGAAAAAAATAAATTTTAGTTTGGGTGGAAATGCCAAGTTATCTAATAATTTTAAATTAAGCGCATCATTTAATTATGTAGATACTCAGTTTTCGACACCTCCTGTGGCTGCGAGCAATGCGGTAGACGGTACATCCATCTTTCAAAGAACTTTGTTTATACCCAGAAATTTTGATTTAAATGGATTGCCGTATCAAGATCCTGTAACAGGAGCTAGTGTGTATTACAGAACAGATCAGGAAAACCCAAGATGGTTGGTTGATAATGCAAAATTCTCGCAAAATGCCAAGCGTTTCTTTAATTCGATTAATTTAACTTATGATTTTAATACGAACTTATCTTTAACCTATCGACTAGGTTATGATTCTTATACAGAAGATCAGAGTTATTACATAAATAGAGGTGGAGTAACTAGTTTACAAGCCCAACAAGGGTATTATAGAACGACTACAGGGAAAAATGAGATTTGGGATCATAGTACTATTTTAAATGGAAATTATAAATTTTCCGATAAATTGGCCTTAAATGGCTTAGCGGGGCTTAATTTAAGAAGCGATACTTACGAGCAATTTGGTTTAGTTAGTACACAGCAACTTATTTTTGGTTTAATAGATCATAATAATTTTGTGTCGCAATCTAATATAGATCCATTAAGTTTACTTTTTGATTTAGACAGGATAGAAAAAAGGAATACGATAGGTCTATATGGTCAGTTAGAATTTGATTACGATAGTTTTTTGTTTTTAAACTTTTCGGGTAGAAATGATTGGGGATCTACTGTAGAAAAAGAGAATCAATCTTTATTTTACCCAGGTGTTTCACTATCATTTGTTCCAACATCAGCTTTCTCAAACTTTAAATCTCCAGCATTAAATTATCTAAAATTACGTTTAGGATATGGAACCTCTGCAGGATTTCCAGACCCATATTTAACGCGATCTACTTTACGAATAGTTACTAACGACTTTAATAACGGAGGAGTAGTAAGCACTAATACAATTAGTAATGGTCTTGAGAATCCCGATTTAAAACCAGAATTACATAGAGAGGTAGAGCTTGGGATAGATGCCGATTTTTTGAATAGTAAAATTAAATTAAGAGGTAGTGTTTACAGAAGAATATCGGAAGACCAAATAATTGATCAAAGTTTAGATCCATCTACAGGGTTTACTGGAACTACGATTAATGCTGGAGAAGTTGAAAATATTGGAATGGAAATAGATCTTGGAGTCTCTCCTTTTAAAGGGAGTAATGGATTTAATTGGGATGCAAATTTTGTATTTAATGCTTACGAGACTACGGTTGAAGAATTGCCAGAAGGTACAGATCAAATTGTTATATCAGGATTTAGTAATTTGGGAAATATAGCTAAAGTAGGAGAGCCATTAGGAGCCATTCTAGGTAGCTTTG
>CALGNG010000400.1 GCA_937958735.1 uncultured Aquimarina sp.
ATGGGACCGAGCTGAATACATCTGTAGTTACAAGTATTAATAATGATAGTGTTGAGGAAACGATTTATCATATTTTTCCATATAATAATCAACTAGGCCTATTAAAAGTATCTTTTAATAGTGTTACAGACAAATTTGAAAATTACCTATCTCTTTTTAATGGGAATACAATAACAGAAGATATTTTTTTAAATGAAGTAAGTCTTAGGGCTAATCTTACTACTCGAAGGGTAATTTCAAGATTGAGAGGTATATCAAGTCGATCTTTAGTTAGAACATTTGTTACTTCAACAAAGAATTATGCAATTATTTATAAAGATTTAGAGGGTGTTTCTAATAATAAAACTAATATATTTCAATTTGATAAGGAAACCAATGATTTAGTGAAATTTGAATTTGACTCAACGTTTTCTGGTAATCAATCGATTACTGTTTTTAAAGATGAAATTTATTTTTATTCAGACAACAAGTTACATAAAATTGATAGTAGTACTAATACTATTCGGGAGGTAGTTAATTTTATTGATTTTGGAATTACTAGAGTATCTGAAATGTTAGCTACAGAAACTACATTATTTTTTAAGATTAATACTGTTGATAATGACGTGAAGTTAGGTACGTTAAAGAATGACAATACCGTTTCAATAATAAATAATATTAATTCAGACCCAGAAATACAAGATGTTCAAGGTGATTTTTCAATATTCGGAACAGCTAGTTTTGCAAAGGAATTAAATTCTGAAATATTTTTTTCAGGAAATAATGGGGTTGATAGATTTGAATTATGGAAGTCGGATGGAACAGAATTAAATACAGAAATAGTTAAAAATATAAGTTCCAAATTTGGATCGTTTCCAGAAAGATTTACTGTTTTTAATGATAAGATTTATTTTATAGCTGATGACGGTATCCACGGCAGGGAATTGTGGAGGACAGATGGTACGGAAGAAGGAACTGAAATAGTATTTGATTTAGCCGTTGGGTTTAAAGACTCTAATATTAAACAATTAGTTAAAATAGGAGAATATATCTATTTTTGGGCAGAAGATGATGCCGAAGAAAACGGTTTACAATTATGGCGTTTTATGCCAGAAAATGAAACTTTAAGTATTCCAGAGAGAATTTCAAAAGAAAATAATGATTTTATATATCCTAATCCTACCAGCGGTGTATTAAATTTTGAAACAAAAAAACAAGTAACAGGGATTAAGGTTTATGATTTAAGTGGCAAACTAGTTCTTAATTTCGAAAAAACAATAAATAATAGCATTGATATAAGTACTCTTTCAAATGGTTTGTATATGGTTATCTTTAATGTCAATGGAGTTGAAAAAACTCAGAGAATGTTAAAGAAGTAATTTAGTTAAGGTCTTTTTGTTAAAAAAGAATAGCCCATTTTTATATAATGGGCTATTCTTTAGATTAAACTATTAATCACTACTATAATATCGCTACCAAATCATCCGCAGTATTTTGTCCTTTATCTTTATTATACCAAACTTGTAAGTCTTGCTTAAATTCTGGTGTTAACTTTCCGTGGGCTTCTTTATAATCGTTTACCAATTTTGTAGCCTCACTAGGTCTTGGTCCCCAAGTACTTTTTACTTCTTTAGAAGTAGGGTCGTAAGCAATTAACTTAGGAATCGATTTTCCTCCATTAGTTAAAAACTCACTCATTAAAGGATCGTTATCGTCTCTTAATAATAGTTTAAGAGTAATATTAGGGTTTAATTCTGCAATTTTATTAATTACAGGAACGGTTTGTCCCGCATCTCCACACCAGCTTTCTGTAAGAACAATCCAAGTAACAGGCTTGGAAACAGCTTGTACTTTTTCAATAATTTCAGCATTTAACTTTACTGTTTTATCGTTACGTTTTATTCTAGCATAAGTAAGTTTACTATACTCTATTAAAGCCTCGTTGTCCGGATCGTTACCAGTAGATTTTCCATCGGCAACCACTCCTGCCACTTTTTCTTTAAAATCGCCATACGTATAGGCATTTTCTAAACTGCTTTCTATAATTTCTGAAATAGTATTTACTGCTGTATCCATATCTTTATATTTACTTGGAGTTGAGTCGAAAATGACTAAAAACCTTACAATTTCAAAATTTCTATAAATTGATTTCTAGGAATTTCTATTGCTCCTAAACTTGCTAAGTGATCGGTATGCATTTGACAGTCGATACATTTATAGCCTTTCTTTTCAAAATAGTTAACTAAATAGATAAAAGCCATTTTAGATGCATTACTTACTTTAGAAAACATACTTTCTCCACAAAACACTTTTTCTTTTTTAAGGTCTACACCATACAAACCACCTACTAGCTCTTTACCCTGCCACACCTCCACAGATAAGGCATCGCCTAGCTCGTGTAATTGGGTATAAGCCGCAATCATATTATTGGTAATCCAGGTCCCATTTTGATCCTTCCTTTTTAGTAAAGCGCAATTAGTAATTACTTCTTCGAAACAAGTATTTATAGTTATTACAAATGGTTTTTTTCGTAATAATTGCTTCATAGATTTACTTATTTTAAAGTTTCCAAAAAATAAAACCATTCTAGGGTCGGGACTATACCAGAGTATGGGTTGGTCTTCCTCGAACCAAGGAAAAATTCCATTTTTATAGGCTAGTCGTAAGCGTTTAGCAGATAAATCTCCCCCAGCAGCCAAAAGACCATATTCGTCTGCATTATCTACTGTAGGAAAATGTAACACATCGTCTACTATATACATAATTATTATTGTGTATAGGAAAAATTAAGCTTCGCTTAAAATAGGTGTTTGCCCTTTTGTTTGCGATTCTTCTACATCTATAGGTCGTCCCAAATAGGCCAAAGCACTGCCTTCTACAAAGTTTTCTATTACAAGTTCTTTAGAAGATATAATTTGGATTTCTCCATTAGGAATACGAATAAACAATGGAATTATAAACTCGTCTTTTTCTGTAATTTCAAAAATACTTATTAAATGTTCTTTATCCACCAAAGCTATTTCCGAAATCCCAGGGTAGCGATTAGCTACCTCCGAAAGTCCTAAAAAATTATGCGTTTTAGAAAACAAACCTGTTTTAGGCAATTCTGTCTCTTTTTTTAATTCACTATCGCTAATCATACGATAAGTCCCGTTTTCTCCAAATTGTTCTTTAAAAATAACAATAGCCTTTTCATTAATAGCATCGTTAGCTGTTAAAGCCATCAAAAAACCAACATTACTAAGTTCTATATTATCTTCTAAATGATCGTTAAAAATATTGGCCTCTATGGCTTCTAAACCTAAATCTTTAGCTTTACTAATACGATCTCGATTACTATCGGTAAGTACTACGTAACGTCCATTTTGTTTTAAATAAGTTCCAATTAATCTAGACACTTTAGAAGCCCCAACTATTAAAATCCCATTAGACTTTTTCTGGAACACTCCAACCAACTTAGCAAATATTCTAGCTGTAGTCGCATTTAATAATACCGTACCTAATACAATCATAAATACTAATGGCGTAATATACTCTGCCCCAGGTTCTCCAGAACTGGTTAACCTAGAACCAAATAAAGAAGCAATACCTGCTGCAACAATTCCTCTAGGTCCTACCCAACTAATAAACAATTTCTCGTTATACTTTAAACCCGACCCTGTAGAACTTATAAACACTCCTAATGGTCTTACCACAAACACTACAATACCAAATAAAATAGCCGATTCCCAATTAGCAACCAATAGTAGGTCTTGAAAATTAATATTAGCTCCTAGAAGGAT
>CALGNG010000401.1 GCA_937958735.1 uncultured Aquimarina sp.
TAAGTTACGGGCTCCAAGTACAGCTATTAAGAGCCATACAAGAACGAAAAATTAGACCCGTAGGATCTAATGCAGAGTTAGAAGTAGATATTAGAATTATAGCGGCTACTAATAGCGATTTAGAAGAAGAATCAGATCAAGGTAATTTTAGAGAAGACCTATTGTATCGTTTAAATGAATTTACTATTAACGTACCGCGGCTTAAAGATAGGATCGAAGATCTAATGCTTTTTGTAAATTATTTTATAGAAAAAGCAAATTTAGAATTAAATAAAAACTGTCTTGGGATCGACGATGAGGTGTACACTGTTTTAAAGAATTACAATTGGCCAGGGAACCTAAGAGAGTTGCAAAATGTTATTAAACGAGTAGTATTACTATCTGTAGATAACCAATTTGTAAAAACCGGATATTTACCAGCTAACATTGTTAGAGCAGAAATACAGACAGAAATAGACCCTTTAAACAATCAAGAAACAGAAGTTTCTAAAATTTTAAAAACCTTAGAAATAACCAACGGGAATAAAGCCAAGGCGGCCAAATTACTTCAGATAGACCGTAAAACATTGTATAATAAATTAAAACGTTACGATATTAAGCTATAAAAGATTCTAAGCTATTAAGGGTGTTAACCATTAGAACTTTTATTTTTTCACAATCCTTATAAAAATCGGGAGTTTCTATAACCTCTTTCGTGTCAATTTTTTTTAATTCTACAGAAATACCCTTAGCATGTATTTGCATAAACATAGGTAGCATTTTGTGGGCTAGGTAAGTAATAACTTCTATGTTTTTATTAGAAATAGCCTGTTCCCATTCGGTTATATGTTCCCAAGTACTTTTGTAAAAAGTTTGCAATATGTTTTTCAAAGTATCTAAATCTTGATCCATAAAATCCATAAGGTCGGTAAGATTATAGTACGGAGTAATTAGATTTAAGTCGTTAGCCTTAATGCCTGTTTTAGCTTTAATCTCTAAAGGAAAAAAATAGCGAATAGTTTCTAAAAGAATTTGCGGTTTATAAGGTTTAAGTAAAGATTTAGAAAACCCAGCAGCCACAAACTCTTCGGTAGTAAAGGCGCTATTTCCAGTTAAAGCAACAACAGGTATGTTAGAAGTGTTAGGCTGTTTTTTTAATTCCTTAACAAAAGAAAAACCATCCATAATAGGCATTTGGATATCTGTAAGCACCATTGTTGGAGGGGTTTCTATTATAAAAGCTAAAGCCTCCTTAGCGTTTTGGAAACTATTGTAAACAATAGAATTTTGATCCAATACAGCCTGTAAAAAAGTAAGTTGAGAGATTTCATCATCAATAATCACTATCGAATTTTTGGGATCATTTAAGCTAACCTTTTTAGGGGTTATTGCAGCCATCGATTTCGTGTTTTTATCAATAGGAATAATACATTCAAAAGTACTCCCTTCTCCTAATTTACTAGTAACATTTAAGGATCCTTCCAGTAATTGGACTAAGCTCTTAGTAATAAAAAGTCCTAGCCCAAAGCCTTTATGGTTATGGGTTTTAGTAGTGTCATTTTGCTTAAAAGCATCAAAAATAGACTCCTGTTGGTTAGCATCAATTCCAACACCAGAATCTGCAACAACCAATTTTAAGTTAGGCTTTTCTTCCTCGGTGCCCTGTAAAGTAGCAGAAATTGTAATATGTCCCTCTTCGGTAAACTTATAAGCATTACTTATAAGATTTACAGCAATTTGTCTAATGCGATAAGGGTCGCTAGTAAAAATACCCTTTAAGTTGTCGTCTATATTACTAGAAATGGTTACGTTTTTAGTTATTTTGGTAGGCAATCCCAATCTAATAGCATTTTCGATAACGGTACTAGGTTGGAAGCCTACTTTGTCTATAGAAAGCTTCCCTGCTTCCGCCTTGGAAAAATCCAACAATTCATTTACTAGATTAAGCATATAGTCCGACGACTTTTGCATTTGAGAAATGTATTGCAGGTTTTTAGAGTTGGTTTCTGTATTCTCTAATAATTCTAAAAAACCCATAATCGTATTTAAAGGAGCGCGGATATCGTGGGTAACCATATTCATTAAACTTTCACGATTTTGAAGTAATATCTCGGTATACATTTTTGCTTTTTGGAGTTCAACACGGCTTTTGTTTTCGGTTTTAATATCCTTGTTAATTAAGTATAAAAACACAAGAGCCATAACTAAACTAAGCAAAGCAAAAAGAAATAAAATCTTGTAGGTTTTAGATAAAATCTCTTTTGTTTTTTCTGCCTGCTGGCTGTAGATTTGTAATTCCTGATATTCCAAAGCCGTAAGCATATCCCTGATCTGAGAAGTTAAAATACGTTCACTTTCTAAAATTTGGTCCTCTTTAACCTCAATACTTTTTTGGATATCCCGTTCCTCTTTAGAAAGTTTAAGAAGTACTTGGGTAACCGAAGAAGCTATAGAGTCTATAGTTTTGTTGCTTAGTTTATTTTCGTTATCTGTTTTAGAATACTCCAATAGCTTAATCAAGTAATTTCTTTGGTGACTTTTTAAATTTTTAAAACGATTTTGA
>CALGNG010000402.1 GCA_937958735.1 uncultured Aquimarina sp.
GTACCCATTGTTTTATCTATGTTTTTGACCTAACAAGGGTAGAAACCTACAAGAATATTAATGCACAGCTAGAATATTTAAGAGAAAAATTTCCTCAAACTCCAATAAAAGTGGTCGGAAATAAATTAGATGCTGTAAATATCCAAAACGTAAAAAATAGTCTAGAAGAATTTAATGTAGAATGTAATTTTCTTACAAGTGCTAAAAAAGGAGATAAAGTTGAAGAGCTATTTGTAGAAATAGCAGTGGATTTAACTAATTAATACAAGGTATGGCAAATAAGGTAAGTGGTCAAAAACGATTTTTAAACAAAATACAGCTTGTAACAGTAGATTTGTCTGGACAAATAAAGTTTTCGGATGCTAATTTATTTCCCAGTTGGAAAGAAGAGGCCTCTATTTTTGAATGCCATCCTTTTTTTGATATAATACAATCTTTAAAAGATGCAGTTACCCCTACGGAAAACGAATTTAGTTTCCCCTGTGTACATTTGTCGGAAGAAGGAGAAGAGGAAATAATATGTGATATAAATATTACTTTTGAATTAGCGGAAACACATATTATTATATTTGATTATAGCGATGCTTATTTCGAACTTAATAAAATATCTCAACAACGTAACGATTCGGCAATTAAAGCACAAGAATTAGAATTTTCTAACAAGTTACTAGTAGAAAAAGAAAAATTTAAGAACAACTTTATTGCCAATGTAAATCACGAATTAACAGCACCCTTAACTTCCATAAAGGGCTTTATCGATTTGCTAGAAAAAACAGAACTGGATTACGAGCAAGAAGAACTTACTAAAATTATTAAAAATGAAGCCTCCCATTTACAGGGCATTTTTAGTGATATGTTAGATGTTTCTAACATAGAATCGGGAGAATTTAAGTTAAATAAAGAGGTTTTTAATCTTTTTGATCTAATTAAATCTATAGAAGAATCTTTTTGTATTGTTTTAAAAGAAGATATTATAGACTTTAAAGTTACTAT
This sequence comes from uncultured Aquimarina sp., assembly GCA_937958735.1. Taxonomy (GTDB): domain Bacteria; phylum Bacteroidota; class Bacteroidia; order Flavobacteriales; family Flavobacteriaceae; genus Aquimarina. The sequence continues at coordinate 994 of CALGNG010000402.1, forward strand.
AGATAAAAAAATAAACCCATTAATACATGCAGATAAGACAAGGGTTTACCAAATAATAACCAACCTTTTAAATAATGCAATTAAATACTCGGAAGAAGGAGAGATTCATCTAAGTATTACTAAAATCTCTGGTAAGAACAGAAAGCAAGAACTAGAGATTAAGGTTTCCGATACAGGAATTGGTATTTCTAAAGAAGATCAACAAAAAATATTTGAACCTTTTTTACAAGTAAACCAAATGTTTAAAGGCACAGGGTTGGGGCTTCATATAACCAGAAATTTGGTGCACCTTATGGAGGGAACCATAGCTGTAAATAGCGAAATAAATCAAGGGACAGAGTTTAAGGTAGTTTTAGCATTGCGTAACGCTCCTAAAAGTGATGAAGAGTTATTAGAAAAAAGCTATAGTTTGCCAGAAGGTAAAAAATTTAGAATTTTAATTGTAGAAAACAGGCAGAACACCCAATATCTAATAATGAAGCAATTATTAGCCTACAAATGCTTTTTTGTAGATGTGGTAACCAATGGAGAAGACGCTTTACGGAATGTAGAAAATCGTAATTACGATTTATTAATAGTGGATATAAAGTTAAAAGGAATGACTGGTTTAGCTTTAACCAAAAAAATAAGAAACGATTATGGCGATACAGCTATAAAAGATATACCAATTGTAGGGATTTCTGGGCTACAACAATCCAATATATTAAACATTGCCTTATCTGCAGGGATGGACTCTTTTATATCCAAACCATTTTCCGAAGAATTATTATTAAGCAAAATAAAACGCTTGTTATCTTTAAAAAAGAAATAAGGAATGAAGAATGTACTTTCTGAACAAGAGCTTCATAATTTAGCAATGAATATTGTAGGAAAAGATTTGGTGGATAAAGGGTACGAGTTTTTAGCTATAAATAGTAAATTAAAGAAAGACCCCCAATATGTAGCCCTAAAAAACAAAAAGCTACATTTTGTAATAGTACAAGCTATTTCCTATCCAGACGATCCCAATGTTTTTGATTTAGTTTTTTTAGAAACTATTAAGCAACATGCCTTAAAATTTAAAGCCAAAACTTTTTATGCTCCTGTAGGATTAGCTAATGCTACGGACTATAGTTTACCTGTAACTAGCGATGGCGATTATGTGGTAAATTACCCTGGAGTAAAAGAAATTTAAGAAATAAAGATGAAAGTAATAGTTGGTTTTTTAGTCATCTTTTTTGGTGTTATTTCATGTTCTAAAACAAAAAATAATCAAAAATTAATTTCTAATAATGCACCTCCCTATTTATACAAAGAACTAGGCAATGCTTTAGGAACCACATATAATATTTTATATTTTTCTGATAAAAAAATAACTAAAATAGAGAATAGTTTAGACAGCCTTTTTCTTAAAGTAAATAGATCTATGAGTACCTATTTACCAAATTCCGATATTTCTAAAATTAATAACGGCGATACCACTGTTGTGGTAGACCAAATGTTTAAAGATGTTTTTAAAATATCAAAACAGATTAACAAAAATACAAGCGGGTATTTTGATCCTACAGTAGGAAAACTAGTAAGCGGGTGGGGTTTTGGATCCGAAAAATTAAAACTAAAAATGAATCCTAAAACAGTAGACTCCTTAATGCAGTATGTAGGTTTCTCTAAATTAGCCCTTACAGCCCAATCTACCATTAAAAAGCAACATCCCAATATAGTACTAGATTTTAATGCCGTAGCAAAAGGCTATTGTATAGATAGGATTGCCGCTTTTTTTAATGCAAAAAAGATTAATAACTATTTAATAGAACTAGGAGGGGAGTTAGTTGCTAAAGGCAAACACCTTCAGAAAAAAACCTCTTGGACTGTAGGGATAGACGACCCTAATCAAACAGAAAAAAGAACCCTAATAGCCACTTTAAGTCTTAATAATAAGGCTATGGCCACATCTGGTAACTATAGAAAGTTTAGAGTAGACTCCATTACAGGGAAAAAATATGTACATACCATAAATGCATTAACAGGTTATACCCAAGTATCCAATATTTTAAGCGTATCGGTACTAGCTAATAATTGTGCCATTGCAGATGCCTATGCCACAGCTTTTATGGCAATGCCATTAGAGTTATCCCAAAAAATACTTGCAAGTAACAAAGATTTAGAGGCTTATATTTTATATAGCACCACTAACAATAATATTAATTCTTATAAAACCGAAGGATTTAAAAAGGTTTTAAAGTAACATTTTTAGAATCTCTGGACATTTATAGCATTTAGAAGCTTCAACACAAAAAAAGTTTAGATATAAATGCTTATTTTTACGCCCAAAATAAATAATAAAAAAAGCATGAGTCACAATATTAAGCCAGGAGTAGTAACTGGAGACGACGTACAAGCATTATTTAACTATGCTAAAGAAAAAGGCTTCGCAATGCCTGCAGTAAATGTAATAGGTTCTAATACGATCAATGCTGTTTTAGAAACTGCTGCAGAATTAAATGCGCCTGTATTTATTCAGTTCTCAAATGGTGGAGCTCAGTTTAATGCTGGAAAAGGACTTTCTAACGAAGGGCAAAAAGCAGCAATCGCTGGAGCAATCACTGGAGCAAAGCACGTACACCTAATGGCAGAAGCTTATGGAGTACCTGTAGTAATGCATACAGACCATTGTGCAAAAAAATTATTACCTTGGATAGACGGCCTTTTGGATGCTGGTGAAGAGTTTTTTAAGCAAACAGGTAAGCCATTATACTCTTCTCATATGATTGATCTTTCTGAAGAGCCAATCGAAGAAAATATAGAAATCTGTAAACAATACCTAGCTCGTATGAGTAAAATGGGTATGACTTTAGAAATCGAATTAGGAATTACTGGTGGAGAAGAAGATGGTGTAGATAACTCGGATGTAGATGTATCTAAACTATACACGCAACCAGAAGAAGTAGATTATGCTTATACAGAATTAAGTAAAATAAGCGATAAATTTACTATTGCTGCTGCTTTTGGAAACGTACACGGTGTATACAAGCCAGGTAACGTAAAATTAACGCCAAAGATTTTATTAAACTCTCAAGAGTTTGTTACTAAAAAGCACGGTTTAGAAAAAAATAGTATCGATTTTGTATTCCACGGTGGATCGGGTTCTACAGTAGAAGAAATAAGAGAAGCTATTGGTTACGGTGTAGTAAAAATGAATATCGATACCGATTTACAATTTGCATTTTGCGACGGTATTCGCGATTACATGGTAGATAACGAAGCTTATTTGAAAACTCAAATAGGAAACCCAGACGGAGCATCGGAGCCTAATAAAAAGCATTACGATCCTCGTAAATGGTTACGCGAAGGAGAAAAAACTTTTGTAACTCGCTTAAAGAAAGCTTTCGAAGATTTAAACAATGTAAATACTTTATAGTACATTTACTATATTAGTAAACATATATAAATGTCAGATAAGTTGTTGTTTCTATAAAGAAAACATCAATTTATCTGACATTTTTCACCTAACAAGATTATTTTAAAACTGCTATACTATGGCTTGGTTTAAAAGAACAGAAAAAGGAATTCAAACTCCTACAGAAGAAAAAAAAGACGTCCCTAAAGGTTTGTGGTACAAATCCCCTACAGGTAAAGTGGTAGAGGCTAAAGAACTCGAAAAAAACTTTTATGTAAGTCCAGAGGACGATTATCATGTTAAAATAGGAAGTAAAGAATACTTTGAAATCCTTTTTGACGATAATAAGTTTAAAGAATTGGATAAGAATATGACTTCTAAAGATCCTTTAAAATTCGAGGATACCAAGAAATATTCGGACCGATTAAAGCAAGCCCAGTCCAAAACAAAACTTAAAGATGCCGTACGTACTGCCGTAGGTAAATCTAAAGGAAACAATCTAGTAGTAGCTTGTATGGATTTTGCCTTTATTGGCGGATCTATGGGGAGTGTAATGGGAGAAAAAATAGCAAGAGCTGTAGATTATGCCATTGCTAACAATTTGCCTATTATGATTATTTCTAAGTCTGGAGGTGCTCGTATGATGGAAGCAGCCCACTCTTTAATGCAAATGGCTAAAGTATCGGCTAAATTAAGTTTACTATCCAGAAAAGGCT
>CALGNG010000403.1 GCA_937958735.1 uncultured Aquimarina sp.
CAGGAAGCCTTGTTTAAGGTTGGAGCAGGTGCCATAGGTAATTATACCCATTGTAGTTTTTCCAACACAGGTATGGGAAGTTTTAAAGGTAATAACTTTTCTAATCCAACCGTAGGACAAAAAAACCAATTGCAAATAGAAGAAGAAATGCAACTACAGCTTACTTTTTCTTCCCACCTAACCAGTAAAATAATTAACACTTTACACCACGTACACCCCTACGAAGAAATCGCTTACGAGATAACTACTCTAGAAAACAGCAATCAAAAAATTGGAATGGGTATGGTTGGAGAATTACCAGAAGCTTTACCTCCTAAAAAAGCGTTACAATTGGTTAAGGACACCTTCCAATCTAAAGGAATTAGACATAGTGCTCTTTTAGACCAACCCATAAAGCGTATTGCTGTGCTAGGAGGTAGCGGCGCTTTTGCTATAAAAAATGCCCTTGTTGCTAAAGCAGATCTTTTTATTACAGCAGACATTAAATATCACGAATTTTATCTGGCCGAAAACAAATTAATTGTTGCCGATATAGGACATTATGAATCGGAGCAATACACAAAAGATCTAATTGTTTCTGTACTTAGGAAAAAAATCAGTAATTTTGCAGCTACCTTTGATTCAGAGGATATTATTTTATCAGAAATTAATACCAATCCTATTAAGTATTTTTAATTTATGGCTAAGAAAGAAGTTACTGTAGAAGAAAAGCTAAGAGCGCTTTACGACTTACAACTTATAGATTCTCGTATTGATGAGATTACAGCTATCCGCGGAGAGCTTCCTTTGGAAGTTGAAGACCTTGAAGATGAAGTTGCCGGTTTACAAAAAAGATTAGACAAGCTTAACAACGATGTTACGGCGCAAGACGACAATATTAAAGGAAAGAAAATTGCTATTGACGAGTCTAAACAACTAATTAAAAAGTACAAAGAGCAACAAGAAAACGTACGTAATAATCGTGAGTTTAACTCTTTGAGCAAAGAAGTGGAATTCCAAGAATTGGAAATCGAATTAGCCGAAAAGCATATTAAAGAATTCAAGGTTCAAATAATTCAGAAAAAAGAAATTATAGAATCTACCCAAGAAAAAATAAACACTAGATCTTCTCACTTAGAGCATAAAAAAGGAGAACTAGACGAAATTCTTGCAGAAACACAAAAAGAAGAACAACTTCTTATTGGAAAATCTGAAGATTTTGGAAATAAAATAGACGAACGCCTTGTAAATGCTTATAAACGCATTCGTGGAAACGTAAAAAATGGCTTAGCTGTTGTACCTGTAGAAAGAGGTGCTTCTGGAGGGTCTTATTTTACTATTCCACCACAAATCCAAATGGAAATTGCTTCTCGCAAAAAAATTATTACCGATGAGCACAGTGGTCGTATTTTAGTTGACCTAGAGCTAGCTGTAGAGGAAAAAACAAAAATGGATAAACTTTTTGCCAAATTCTAATACCTTAGGTAACTTAAGAGTCCTATCTTAACTTATACAAAAGCGCTATATTTAAAAGTATAGCGCTTTTCTTTTTATTTACAACATTAAATTAAAAGCCCCACTATTGGCAGATATCTAGATGGTTATCGCTTTATATATAAGTTATTTAACATCTCCACCATAAAAAAAGCCTGCTTCATTTATCATAGAACCACAAATAAAGCCTTGTCTTTTAAGCACAAGGCATTTTGTTTATTCAAATTAAAAGATATATTTGCTAAAAAAACTAAGCTATTTTTAAATGAAAAAAAAACAACTACTACTTAATTGCACCTTCTTCCTTTTTAATATTGTATTCTTGTTTGCTCAAAATTCAATTTCGGGAACCATAACCACAGAAACAGGCACCCCCTTAGAAGGCGTTTCTGTTACAATAAAAAACCAACAAGGCACAGAAACCGACAGTAAGGGTTTTTACAAAATTCAATCACTACAAAACGGAACTTATAGCCTAGAGACTTCCTTACTTGGGTACCAAACTAACAGCCGAGAAGTATCAATAAATAATGCTAGCATTAAACTAGACATTACCTTAGTAGAATCTATAAGCAACTTAGAACAAGTAACAATAAACTCACACGCTAAAGATACAGAAGTAAATAAAATACCTAGCTCTGTTAATATCCTATCCAATCAGTTTATTCAAAATAATGGCATAGAAGATCTAGACGAAATTTCTGCTTTTGTACCTGGACTGCAAGTTTTAACTCAAAACCCTAACACACCTAGTATTGCTATCCGCGGAATATCGACCGAAGACTCTCAAAGCTCTGCTATACCACGTGTCTCTACTTTACAAGACGGAATTTACTTAGGAAAAAGCAGAGGCTCTGTAGTCTCCTTTTTCGACTCCGAAACTATAGACGTCTACAAAGGCCCACAAACAACTGCTTTTGGTCGCACCATACAATCTGGAGCCATAAATATTATCCAAAAAAAAGCCAAAAACTTAACCGAAGGTTACCTAACTGTTGGAGCGGGTACTTTTGATTCTAGATACGCCACTGGTGCATTTAATACCCCAATCCTAAAAGACAAGCTATTTTTACGTGTATCGGGTATTTACGATGCTAACGATGGATATGTTATAGGCTTTAACGACGAAGATTATAATGGAAAAGAAACTTTAGGTTTACGAGGTGCCTTAAGATACCAAATTAAAGAGAAGTCCACCTTAGACATTATTGCGAATTACCAAAGAGACACTCCTCCTGGACTAGGATACAAATCCGCTATAATAGGACAATTAGATGGAAATACCGACCGTTTTGGTCCAGTTTCCCTTAACAACAGCGAAAACCTAGGAGTAGATAGAACTATATATAGTGTAATAGGTTTATTAGACCACGAAATTTCTAGTAACTTAAAAACCACAGCTAAAGTAGGGTATAGAAATTTTGATTCTGACGACTTGTTTGACCTAGACGGCTCCCCTGCTCCTGCTGCAGAAATTAGAGAACTAGCACTTGGAGAACAAGCTAGTGCCGAAATTAAAGCTTCTTACGACAACGAATTAATTAAAATAAATATTGGCGCACACTATTTATACGAAGACACCTCCCAAGACATCGATATTAATGTTAACGAACAAAACTTATTTGTTACACTTCTAGCACCCGAATTTTCTACCGTAGCAGGACAAGTTGTAAGCCTTCCTGCTATACCAGCACAATTACTAGGAAACGATTTAGCCGCTTTAGACCCACGTCTAACACCACTAATTGGCCTTCCCTTACAACCTTTTAATACCGAGGTGGTATCACGTACATCTACCAACAATACCGTAGATGTATTTGGAGATTTTGCCATTACTTTATTTAAAAAATTAGAATTAGGAATAGGTGCCCGCGCAAGTTGGGAACAAGCAGAAGCAGGCATTACCGTTACCCCTTCTCTTACCCCTTCTCCTATTGGAGCTTTAACTGGAGTAGGCTTAAGCAATATTACCTTTACAGCCACCAACGGGACAAATTCGCGTAATGAAGAGTTTTACTCTATAACAGGAAATGCTTTTGCTAAATACAATTTTACAGAAACAGCTAATATTTATGTAAATATTGCTAAAGGCAGACGTCCAGATATTATAGATCTTAACGAAAGTACTCCTATTATCCTAACAGACGAAGAATTATTATCTTACGAGGTGGGAGGTAAAATATTAGCTTTTAATAACAAACTACAAGTAAATGGATCGGTATTCTATTACGATTATTCTAATTTTAGAACTCCTACATCCGATAACGGAAATACTGGAATGATAAGTTTTAGCCAACAAGATAGTGGTGCAGCAACAGTAAAGGGTGCCGAAATAAGTGTTAACTATAATTTTGGTAAAAAATCTTCTATTTTTGCTAATTACTCCCATTTGGAAACCTCGTTTGACGATACCGACGAAAATGGACGACCATTACAGTTTGCAGGAAATAGATTTAGACAAGCTCCTAACAATTCTTATGCTTTAGGCGGTAATTTCCAAACCACTATAGACGATACTTTTGATTTCTATTTTAGACCCAACTTTAGCTTTAAATCTAAAGTATTTTACACCTTTGGTAATAACGAAGAATTAACACAATCCTCTTTTGGTTTATTTAATTTCTCCACAGGTATAATTCTAAAAAAAGGCATCGAAGTTTCTTTATATATGAAAAATGTATTTGACAAAAACTATATCATAGATGCTGGAAACCAAGGAAACGCCTTTGGAATCCCAACCATTATACAAGGATCTCCAAGGTTTTATGGTGCTCGTCTAGGTTATTCTTTTTAAGGAACTAAATACCTACCCTCCCAATTATTACCAATAAGATTAAACTTAATTCTTATATGGTTAGGGCGTGTAATCTCTAAATACTCAATAGTGTTAAAGGTGAATTTCAATATACAGAAATTCACCTTTTCCATATCGTATAACACATCTTTAGAACTCCCAATAACAGTCCCTGGAGCAAGCAACGTGGTATAATCTTTTTTTGCCTTAGGCCCTATGGAGTCCCATACCAATGCATTATATTCCTCTACTATTTCTACCTTACCCAAAAGCACTATTTGCTTCATTTTTTCAGAATCGTACAACAATACCGAAGCATTAGGGTTTCTCTTAAAATGCACCACTTTAGGAGTACGAATATCTGTATATATAGAAATTACATTTTCCAAAATACCTCGAAATACCACCATACGCTGTTTTGGCCTATTATCTTCTACACTGGAAAGACAAAAATATCGATAAGGATGCCTTACCTCCCAAGCTGCTTTTTTCAATTCTAAAAAAATATCCTCTAGTATATCTTGCATTTTATAGATAAAAGTAAAATATTATACATATAATTGATAAGTTTAAATTGGTAATGTTTTTTAAAAATTATTTTAATACTATTTTTGCGCATGCAAAATAACGTACTTATCCTTGATTTTGGTTCTCAGTATACGCAATTGATTGCAAGAAGAGTAAGAGAACTAAATATTTATTGTGAAATTCACCCCTTTAACAAAATCCCTTCTAATTTAGAAGACTTTAAAGCTGTTATCCTTTCTGGTTCGCCGTCATCGGTAAGATCAGAAAATGCCCCTAAAGTTGATTTATCTAAAATTAGAGGGAAAAAACCGCTTTTAGGCGTATGCTATGGGGCACAATACTTAGCCCATTTCCATGGCGGAGAAGTGGCCCCTTCTAACATTAGAGAATATGGTAGAGCCAATTTAGCCTTTGCTAAAAGCAACGAAACTTTTTTAGAAGGAATAAATATAGGCTCCCAAGTATGGATGAGCCATAGTGATACCATTAAGACACTACCTGCAGGTAGTATAAAATTAGCTAGCACACACGATGTGGAAAATGCTGCTTATCGCATCGATGGCGAAACAACTTATGCTATCCAATTTCATCCAGAAGTCTACCATACTACAGATGGCAAACAATTATTAGAAAATTTTCTAGTTAAAATAGCAGACGTAGCTCAAGAATGGACTCCTAACTCTTTTGTAGAAACTACTGTAGAAGAATTAAAAGCTAAAATAGGAACCGAAAAAGTAATTCTAGGCCTTAGCGGCGGAGTAGATTCTACTGTAGCAGCTGTATTATTACACAAAGCAATTGGAGACCATTTACAATGTATATTTGTAAACAACGGGCTTTTACGTAAAAATGAATACGATAGTGTTTTAAAGCAATACCACGGTATGGGCTTAAATGTAAAAGGGGTAGATGCTTCCGATCGTTTTTTAAATGATTTAGCAGGAAAAAGTGACCCAGAACAAAAAAGAAAAAGTATTGGTAAAGTTTTTGTAGATGTTTTTGACGATGAGTCTAAACTAATAGACGACGCAAAATGGTTGGCACAAGGTACCATTTACCCTGATGTTATCGAATCTGTTTCGGCTACAGGAGGTCCATCTGCAACAATTAAGTCCCACCATAACGTAGGAGGCTTGCCAGATTATATGACCCTAAAAATAGTAGAACCCTTAAGAGCTTTGTTTAAGGACGAAGTACGTCGCGTAGGGGCATCTTTAGGTATTGATGCCGAACTACTAGGTAGACACCCTTTTCCTGGCCCAGGATTAGCTATTCGTATTTTAGGAGATATAACTGCAGAAAAAGTAGCGATACTTCAAGAAGTAGATGCTATATTTATAAACGGATTAAAAGAAGACGGACTCTACGATAAAGTATGGCAAGCAGGTGCCATCTTACTCCCTGTTAATAGCGTAGGAGTAATGGGAGATGAGCGTACTTACGAAAAAGTTGTAGCTTTACGCGCTGTAGAAAGTACCGATGGTATGACTGCGGATTGGGTAAATTTACCTTACGAGTTTTTACAAAAAATATCAAATAAGATTATCAATAATGTGAAAGGTGTAAACCGAGTAGTATATGATATTAGTTCTAAACCCCCCGCTACAATAGAGTGGGAATAATAGCATTAAATGAAAAAGAATTGGTTTATAGTTTTAGTTGCACTTCTTGGTTTTCAAATTAGTTTTGCACAATTTAATTTTAGGCAACACACCGTTGTCTCTGGAGACGACGTATACTCCATAGCTAAAGAATATGGTACTACGCCAAAAGGCATATACAACCTTAATCCTACTGCAGAAAAAGGAATACACCCAGGAACCATTCTTGTTATCCCCAATGTTATTGAGGCACCAGAAATACCAGTAGAAGGGATTGAGTTTAAAAAATGTAAAGTCAAAAAGAAACAAACACTTTATAGTATATCTAAAAGGTTTAATGTTACCATAGACGATATAAAAAAACACAATCCCTTTTTACAGGATTCAAAATTAAAAAAAGGAGATATTTTAAAAATCCCACTTCCTGCTCCAAAAACTACAAAAGTAGTTAGGAGTCTTAACAAAAATCCAAACAAAATAGCTAAAGCTACTTCTACCCAAATTTACACGGTAAAACCTAAGGAAACAAAATATGGAATTGCTCGCCAATTTGGCATTACCATCCCCGAACTGGAAAACATGAATCCTAATTTAGGAACCGATTTCCCTATAGGTATACAAATTTTAGTACCCTCAGAGGCCAATACAGATATTAAACACGAAAGCCTAATTTCCCCTAAGCTTAAACTTTATAAAGTCCCTGCAAAACAAACAATGTTTAGCTTATCAAAAGAATTTAATATTAGCACCGATTCTATCCTAAAGCTTAACCCAAACTTAAAGGAAGGTTTAAAATCTGGAATGATTATTCAAGTTCCCGATTTAGGACAAGAAAGCACTAGCCTTGCCCAAAGAACAGATTTATCTAAACAGATCCATAATTTTGAAGAAAAAAATATTGCTATTTTACTTCCTTTTGGTGTAGATAATTATACTGGAGAAGACCCACAATTTTACAAAGACCACTTAAGCAAAAGTAAAGTAAGCAGGCTTGCTGTAGATTTTTACGCAGGTATTACTATAGCTCTAGAAAACATTAAAAAATTAGGCATTAATGCAACTGTTACCGTTGTAGACACAAAAAAAAACAATGCCGATTTAAGTCTAATAGTAACAAACAAAAATCTAAAAAGCGTAGACGCTATAATAGGCCCACTTTACAGTAAAAACGTAACCAAATTAGCTGGCATACTACAGGAAACTAAAGTCCCTATTTTTTCTCCTATATCCAACAAAGAAATAAAAGGCTACTCCAACTTATACCAAAGTCTACCTAGCAACAAAACACTACAAAATAAGATTCTTAATTACACCAAAAAAGACAGCTTATCTAAAAATATTATAATTATCGCAGACGCCAAACATAAAAGCAATAAAGACTTATTATTAAAAGCATACCCAAATGCCAAAATTTTAGATCCAGAAGACGACAGCTTTATTACCGTAGACAAATTAGAAGAAGTTATTGGAAAAGAAGAAAGCGAAATTCCTAACTGGGTTTTCTTAGAAAGCTCCAACCTACTACTAGTTAGCAATGTAGTTTCCCTTTTAAGCGCT
>CALGNG010000404.1 GCA_937958735.1 uncultured Aquimarina sp.
AAGCTACATGGGAGGTGTCTATATGCTTTTCTCTATCGTATAACCCAGATATAGTTATGCTATTTTTGTTGTCTATTTCCCAATCTACTCCTCCATTAATAATGGATCTAAACTGTCTTCGGTTTTCGGGAACTTGCGATACTAAATTGCGACCATTATCAAAATTACGTGTCGTAAATTCATTATTAGGTAAACCTTCTTGTAGTATAAACTCGGACGTTAAAAAGTAATTTAACTGCTTGGTACGATAATTTAAGTTTACCGAAGGAATTAATTTAGGGTTTAAGGAGAAAGAACCTAATTCTGTAGGGGTATCGTCTCTCCTTTTAGTAAATACTCCTGTTCCAGAAGTTAATCCCACCTCTCCATTAAAGCCTGTTTGTTTTTCTTTTTTATAGATTAAATTTATAATTCCAGCAAACCCATTGGCATCGTACTTAGCAGAAGGGTTGTTTATAATTTCAATGTTTTCGATATTGGAAGCAGGTATTGTACCTAGTCCTTTTTGGTTTCCAAATCCTGTTAAACTGGATTGTTTGCCATTTATAAGTATAATTACTTTGTCACTACCACGCAGGACTACTTTACCGTCTTGGTCAAAGGCAACACCTGGTAAGGTCTTCATGGCATCTAATACAGAACCTCCAGATTGTGCTACATTGTCTTTTAGCTTAAAACTCTTTTTACTTAAATTGGTGTTTAAAGCAGATTTTTGTGCGATAACGGTTACTTCCGATAATGCCTCTTGGGAGGGAACTAAAGCTATTTTTCCTAAATAAAAATTAGTATTTAAACCACCAGCTACTATTTTTTGAGATAAAGTTTGGTAGCCTACAAAAGAGAATTCGATGTTATAATTTCCGACTTCTAAATTAGAAATTTCGAAGTCTCCATAATCGTTACTAATCGCTCCTGTTAAAATACTATTATTAATATCCTTAATAGCTATAGTAACAAAAGGGAGTTCTTGTTTGGTATTGGTATCGATTACAGTTCCTGTAATGGTTATTTTTTGTTGCGCTATAGCTTCAAGACTAAGTAATAAGAACAACAATAATAGGGATGTGATTTTATTCATTTTGTATACTTTGGATAGTGATTTAGTTTTATATTTTGGAGTTATTTTCCTTAGTTTTTAAATTGGATTTTAAAAATATGGAAGCCTTCTATAAAAGAGTAATTAATTTTAAAATTATGAGCATCGCAAATCTTTTTTACAATAGCTAGACCTAATCCTAAAGACTTTTTTGTGGTACTTTCTCTATAAAAACGGTCGTACAGTTTTTCGGGGTGTTTAATGGCTTCTTGTCCAGAGTTGGCAATAACGATGGCGTTTGTTGTAGTACTTACCTTAATAGTGCCCCCTTCCAAAGTATATTTTATAGCATTGGTAAGTAAATTGTCTATAATTATTTTAGAAAGCATTATATCTAGGTATATTTCAATATCTGTTAGTTCTCCTACCTCTATGTTGTGTAAGGTCTGTTCTTGGAAAGTAACTATCGATTTTTTTAATTTTTTAGTAATATTTATTTGCTTTAAGGATTTAAACTGTTTGTTTTCTATTTTAGTTAACAGGGCTAATTTTTTGTTTAATAGAGTAATTCGTAAAATATTTTGCTGGACATCGGATAAGAGTTGGAATTGCTTTTCGTTTATAGAATCTTCATCTATAAGGTTTCCTATTTTTGCCTGAATAATGGCTAAGGGTGTTTGCAGTTCGTGGGAGACATCCTCTGTAAATTGTTTAAGATTTTCGTAATCCGATTTTACTTTATTGGTTAGAGATTCCAACTCTTCTGCTAATTCGGTAAATTCTAGTACATCTGTTTTTTCGAAATGTAGTTTTTGATTACTATGTAAAGAGAATTTTTTTAAGGTTTCTAGGTTGTTTACAAAAGGTTTCCAAATTTGTTCCGAGCTTTTTTTGTTTACAAAAAATTGAATTAAAAAAGAGAAGAGTAAAATGCCGATATAAGATAAAAAAATGGCAATTAAAATATCCTGAGATTCTACAACTAATGTCCTAGCTGTTATTTTGTAATTTTTGCTATTTATGTTTTTATAGGTAGTTAGTTCTCTAAATAATTCAACTTCGTTTTGTGAAGGGTCAAAAATTAAAGTGTCTTTTATTTTATTGGTTTGCGATTCGGTAGTTTCTGTAATACCTATTAAGGGTTCTATAGAGTTTACGGTTAGGTTGTTTTCTATTAATCTTTCTAGTTGATAGGTAATGGTGTGTAAATCTTCTTCGGTCTCCTTATTTATTAAGTAGTTGGTTAAAAAATAAAGTACCACCAAACTAATCATCATTAGAGAACTACTAATAATCAAAAAATTTCGAGATGTTTTTCTTAGCAGTTTTATTTTTTTATTTTTTTTTCATAAATCTGTTATTCTTCGGTAAAACGATATCCAATACCATAAACGGTTTTGATATAATTGGCAGCAACTTTGGTCATTTTTTTTCTAAGATTGTTAATGTGTACATATATAAAATCAAAATTATCGGATAAATCTATACTATCTCCCCAGAGGTGTTCTGCAATTACATTTTTGGATAATGCTCTGTTTTTATTAACTATAAAATATATAAGTAGCTCGTATTCTTTTTTAGTTAATTGTATTTTTATATTATTTATATAAGTCTGCCTAGCTTCGGTATTAATCCTTATTTCGTTAAAAATAATATCGGAACTTCCATTAAATCTTCCACGTCTAATTACTGCTTTTATTCGGGCGTTTAGCTCTGTTAAATGGAACGGTTTGGTTATATAATCGTCTGCACCTAAATCCAAGCCCTCTAATTTATTGTCTAAAGAATTATTGGCAGAAATAATAATTACTCCAGTTTTAGCTTTACGTTGTTTTATGGTTCGTAATACATCTATCCCACTGCCATTAACTAAATTAATATCCAACACTACAATATCATATTCGTATAAAGAAACTTTATAATTGGCTTCTGTAAAGTCGGTCGCCACTTCGCAAACATGCCCATCTCTTTGTAAAAACTTTACAATAGATTCTTGTAATGCAATTTCATCTTCTGCAATTAATATTTTCATAATATAGGATTCAGCTTAGCTAAAGTAGTTTCGAATTCTAAAGATATTTTAAAGGTCTAGGGGTATGGTGTTTTGTTTTTAGGAGTTTTATGTAATTATTTTATACGATCCAGTACCGTTTCTTTTTTCTTTTACAGATCAAATTTACAAGAATAGATAAGAGTTAAGTCTACTGCTTACCTCTATAAATTAAAAGAAAGAGGTAATCTTTAGATTTTCTTTAGGATGTCTTTAAGTTGGATTAAGATTCGTAATGCATTTTTGATATACAGTTAAGTGGCTATATACATGTGGATTACGCAGATAAAAAAGAAGTAGAATGGTTGGGTATAGACGATCTAAGACTTAGAGATTTTAATAATGGAGCAGCGCGTTTTACACGGAGAGAAGGTATTTGGTTTGGTGTTAACGAGTTTTATTTTGCTTGTACAAACGATGGCTCAAAAGAAACGGGAGATACCGTTGCTATTACAGGTCCTTGGGATACGATTAGTTAATTACTTTAGAAAAGAAGTTTAATGGGTGAGTGTATTCTTTTAAAATATTAAATTATGTTCCTTTCTATATTTATTAGGTGTGGTATTAGTGTTTTTTTTGAAAGCAGCAGAAAAGTGTGTAGCGTTTTTAAAACCTACTAATTCAGAAATTTCATAAATAGGCATTTTATGATCCTTTAAGAGTTTTTTTGCAGTCTTCATTCGACAAGAGGTGGCATACTCAAAAACAGTTTGATTAAAAATGCGCTTAAATTCTTTTTTTAATATATAGTCGTTAATTCCAACCTGTCTGGCTAACTGTGGAATGGAATGCTGTACAGATAAATCGGAAGAAATAATAAATTGGACTTGATATATTTTTTTAACCAAATTATCTTTAGGAATTGTTTTTTTATTTTTTTGAGTATCTAATTGAATGGCCATTAACTCTAATACTTTTGCTTCTAAAAATAGGCGCTTTAGTAAACCTTTACGGGTATCGGACAAAATAGCTATAATAATCTCTTGTTTTTTATTACATAATGGGATAGCAAAATTAGTGTCTATTTTCTCTAAAGTATAGGTGCTATAAAGATTATTTACTTTATCAAGGTAATGTCTTTTTATAAAAGAGGTATCCATACGTATTTTAACCTCTTTAAGTTTTTTTTGTTTGCTGTAAGTTATTTTACCTAAGGTTTCTGTTAGATATACAATGTAACTTTCTTGACTTTCGAAAACTAAATCTTTTTGGGACTTAGTTAGGTTAATAATTTGTTCGCCTTCTAAAAGAAAAGAAATTTCTAATACTTCTTTAGTATAGCTTTCGTTAACTATTACGTTTTGTTTTAATTGGGCATTAAAAATACCAATATATAAGCCGTCAAATTTATGGTATTCGAAATACCCCTCTCCAATAGTATTTAATAAACGAAATTTTTTAGATATAATTCCACATTGGTTTTGTTGATTAACTAGTTGTAATATAGATGATAAAGTCTGCTCTTGCGGTGCTGTTTTATTAGTAGTTATTTCGTTGTTTTTTTTACGTCTTTTTTTATCCATTATGCGTCATTCTGAATCTTTGTAGTCACAGTACTTTTACTCTGTATTTATTTAGATCAAATATAAATAAAAGCAACTAATTATTAATCAAAAACTTGAAACATCAATTGTTAAAATTATACAATTTTATAAATCTACTGTTTTGTTTAATTGCCTGTATTGGGAGTACACAACAAAAAAATAAAGCTCTACTAATAGACTAGATTAGTACTCTAATACATGGTGCAACGGTATAATTTTTAGAAGATAAAGATCTAGTAGAAATAAAAGATCTTAACAACTAAATCAATAAAAATTTATAATTCAATTTCCCTAAAAACAGAAGCCCCTATGTTATCCAACCAGAGGTGTTTTGTTCTTTACTTTAATAGTTAAAATGAAAAAGAAACAGTCAACTAACAGGCGTAAAATAATACTGCAAATCCATAAAATATTAGGTTTAATAACAGGATTGGTCTTGTTTATAGTTTCTATTACAGGGTGTTTTTGGGTGTTTAAAGAAGAGATAGAAGATTTAGATAATAACTATAAATTGGTAGAAGTAAGATTGGAAAATTTTATAACAGCCTCTAAAGTTAAGCAAATTGCAGAAGAAACTGTTCCCAATAAAACCATATATGGGATTGTTTATGGAAAGCCTAACGAGGCGTTAGAAGTTATTTTTTATCAATCCGAACCAGAATTGTTTTACCAAAGTTTATTTTTAAACCCCTATACAGGAAGTGTGCTAAAAATTATAGATCGTGAGTCGGGTTTTTTTTATTTTATGCTAAAAGGGCATCTTCGTTTATGGTTGCCTAAGGCAGTAGGATCTAAAGTGGTATCCTATTCTATATTATTGTTTTTTGTGTTAATTATAAGTGGACTTATTTTATGGTTGCCTAAAAATTATAAAAACTGGAAACAACGCCTAAAGTTGGATTGGAATCCTAAAACAAGATGGAAACGTAAAAACTTTGATTTACATACAGTAGTTGGTTTTTATATTTCTTCTTTAGGTTTAATATTTGTTTTTACAGGTTGTGTAATGGCTTTTAATTGGTTTCATTTTATAACTTATAAAGTTAGTGGAGGAGATAAAGAGTCGCAATTTATAATTCCAAAAAGTAAAAATATACTGTTAAATAAAGATAAAGAAGGGCCTGCTTACGACCAATTAATGCCTAAGCTTCTAAGGACTTATCCAAGAGCAAATAGTTTCGAGTTTCATTACCCAAAAACAGACTCAACCTCTATATTGGTAGAAGTGGAAAACTCGAAAGGTTTGCATTATAATATAGATTACCTGTTTTTTGATCAGAACACATTACAAGAGATAGAAACAACCAGTATTTACGGAAAATATAAAAATGCTCAATTTGCAGATAAAGTAATTAGAATGAATTATGATATACATATTGGTACTATAGGAGGTATTATAGGGAAAATTATAGCTTTTTTGGCAAGTCTTATTTGTGCTTCTTTACCTGTAAGTGGTTTGTTATTATGGTATGGTAGAAAATATAATAAAAGCTCTAATAAGTCTGTTTTGAGCTAGGGTTAATATTTAGGAGCTAAATAAATTTAAGAAACAGTTTTGTTTTAAAGCTTATTAGCTTTAAAGTTTTATAAAATAATGTTAAAGAGCAATTTATCTTAATTTAATCGTTTATTATAGACACAAATTAAATCAACTATAACTTTATGAAAAATAAATTTCGAGTGTTAAAAAAAGTAAGTCTACTTGGCGTTTTGTTGTTTGTTGTTTCCTGTAGTTCCAGTGATGACAACGGAGCAGATGTTAATCCAAATACAGTAGGAGAGGAAGTTACTGTAGAAGAAGTAGAAAAAGAGGAAGAAAGAGAAGAAACAGAAGAAAGTATGGGTACTCCTATCATAGGGGAAGAGAGTCCAAAAGAAGAGCCACCGGTTAATGGTGACGAATGTAAAGCAGGGATTCCTCTTTTTGTTGAAGAAGAAGGATTGGTAATTGGAGAAATAGAAACGGCAAAGTTATCGGACGACTGGGAATTTAAAAATGATATTGAAGGAGCTTCTGGTAGTGGATATGTAGTATGGAAAGGACGCAGTTTTGGAGGTAATCCAGGTAATGCTGTTTTAACCTATTCTATTAAAATAAATACTCCGGGAACTTACGAGTTTATTTGGAGGTCTCGCATTACAGAGGGTAGGAGTAACTCGGAAAACAACGACTCTTGGTTAAGATTTAAAGATGCCGATGATTTTTTTGGAAGAAGAGAACAAGGTGGTAGTGTAAGTATTGTATACCCTAAAGGCTCTGGAAAAACACCAAACCCTAACGGACAATCTGCCGATGGGTGGTTTAAAATATATATGAACACGGTAGGAAGCTGGGAATGGATATCGGGTACATCAGATAACAACTTTCATAAGGTTTTTGTTACCTTTTCCGAAGCAAAGACTTATTCTATGGAAATTTCGCCTCGCTCACCTTCTCATGGTTTAGATAAGTTTACGTTGTTTTTAGAAGGCAAAAAAAATATAAAGGATAATGCTCCATTAAGCGAGGTAAAGTGTAATTAATAGTTGTATTATTAATTTAGAAATAGCAAAAGAGAAAGCCTTCTTAATTCTATAATTAAGAAGGCTTTTCTATGTCTTAATATAATATGTCCATTTATAATTTTCAGAAAAAAGAAGTAAAAGAATTATTTTAAAAACAAAAAAGCCTCCAGAAATAAATCTGAAGGCTTTAAGTACTCGGGACGGGACTTGAACCCGTACGTCCTAATGGACATTGGATTTTAAGTCCAACGTGTCTACCAATTCCACCACCCGAGCGTGGCATGTTTTTAATGAACATTGCAATACAAATATATTGCGGATGCAAATCTAAGACATTTATTTAGTTTAACAAGCTTTTTTTAAGAATATAAATTAAAGAATGTATTGTTTTTTTAAGATTTTCAATATAGATTCTACTCTTCGTTTTTTTGATGTGCATATCTATTAACCTAGGCTGTTTTATAATGTAGATATTCAGTTTTAAGGAAGCATTGTTAATTATTAACTCTTTTAGTAAAAGCAGAATCAAAAGAGTTATTTAAAAGTTCTTCTATTCATTTAGTGTAGAGGGAGGTAATTTAGTTAGAAAAAAAGAAGTAAAAGAATTATTTTAAAAACAAAAAAGCCTCCAGAAATAAATCTGAAGGCTTTAAGTACTCGGGACGGGACTTGAACCCGTACGTCCTAATGGACATTGGATTTTAAG
>CALGNG010000405.1 GCA_937958735.1 uncultured Aquimarina sp.
CCTGCTCAAAACCTATTGCAGGATCAAGGTTATTATAAAATAATTTGGGCTAAAGAGAAAAGTTGTTCTATAGCTGTAGATGGATATACAATCCAACTACAGCAACATCAAATTTTATTTTGCACCACACTTAACGTATTAGAAATTCCAAAAAAATGTGGACTTATTGCTATTGTTTTTAATAGAGAGTTCTATTGTATTAGGGACCACGACCACGAAGTTTCTTGTAATGGAATGCTTTTTTTTGGATCCTCCCAACCGCCACTTATTACTTTAAATAATAAGGAAATCGAGAGTTTTGAAATGATGTTTTTTATCTTTAAAGAAGAGTTTGAAACTAAAGACCATATCCAAGGAGAAATGCTTCGGGTTTTGCTAAAACGCTTGTTAATTAAGTCTACCCGATTAATAACACAAATGGAGGATCTAAAAGGCATTTCCAATTCTAGAATAGAAATTATGAGAAAATTTCATATCCTTCTTGAAAACAATTTTAGGGAAAAACATAAAGTATCAGAATATGCAGAGTTGTTATACAAATCCCCAAAGACTATATCTAATATTTTTCTTAAAAGCGGATACCCTTCCCCTCTTAATATTATTAACAATCGTATTATTTTAGAAGCAAAACGTTTGCTACAATTTTCCGAAAAAACGGCGGAACAAATTTCTTACGAATTGGGATACAAGAGTGGTGCCCATTTTTCTAAATTTTTTAAACTACACTGCCATCTACCACCTATGGAATATAGGGAGCAATTCCTTTCCAAACAAAAAGCCACTTAAACTATAATAGTCTAAATGGCTTTTCTTAAATTTTAACTATCAACTGCTTACTTATCCTTTTAAAATTTATATTATTATTTAATCTAATTAAAGCTTAACTACTTCTGGGAAATCTACTGGGATTTTTGTGGTATTATTAATATAATTAGATATTGTTTTGTCTCCTACTAAAGAAATGGTGTCTATAAGGTTTTCTTTAGTCCAACCAGCGTTAAAATATGCTTCCAGAACGTTAGCATCGGTATTACCTCTGTTTTCTGTAATGTTTTTAGCTAATTTAGCTAATGCATCTAGCTTGGCATCAAAAGAAGCTTTTCCTTGTCTTAGTTCTATTATTTGCTCGTCATTAAAACCACTCATTTTTGCAATAGCAGTGTGGGCGGCTAAACAATAATCACAGTTATTAACTTGGCTTACGGCTAAATTTACTGCTTCTTTTTCTTTTGCTCTAAGAGAGGTTGATGCTCCAGAAAAATCGATGTAATTTTTTAATGCATTTTCTGAATGCGCATAGGTAGCAAAAAGATTAGGAACAAAACCAATTTGTTCTTCAAGACTATTAAAAATAGTCTGATTCAATTCACTTACTTCTTCTCTTTTTGGCACGTTAAATATGCTCATAATATTTATATTTTTAATGATATGTTTCTTATTCTAATAAGATCTAGGGGTTAATCTAAATTCGATTTTAACCTATACAAGGTTGATATTATAATTTATATATTCTTCCCTGAAAAACAACTATAAATGTATCTGTTAATATAAATTAGTTGTCAAAAAAACTCTAACACATATACAAGATATTCGATACAGATAACTTGCCTTAAATCTGTCGAAATTAAAACCAGAAACTTAATTATTATTTTTAAACACACATTAAAATGCTGCAATTCAGATATTTGTGTTTTTTATTTATACTGAATATAAAATAGCAATACAAATCATTAAATAACTTACTATTCTTTTTTTATACCCAAAATCTGCACATCGTCAACCTCGTAAGTAGAAGTTATTATGGGGTCGTAGCCTTTGTACTGGAAAGCCAATCTTACTTTATTTTTAAAACAAGAAATATCTTGTTGGATTATTTTAAAATTAGAGGATAATATGGGGACTACTACAGGTAAGTGTTTCCATTTTGTGGTTAAGGGGTTTCCTGAAAAATCTTCGGTAATCCATACATCTAAGGCTTTGCCTGTGTTAAAACGGGTCCGTATTCTAAATTGCAAGTATGCGTTTATAGTATTTTCTAAATTAATCTCTGGGGTAATTAGCCAAGCTTCTAAAGGGCGTAAATTAGTATTTTGTGCAGAAATGGATAATACCCTATTAGCTACGTTTATTACTTTTTTATCTACCCATCTTTTTTCGTCTCTTGTAGTATTTATATTAAACCAACCTAAAGGATCTAATTTATTTTCGTTCGTAATGGTTTCAAAGTCTTCTTTAAACAAAACTTCGGTAGCACTAAAGTTATTGGTGGTATTACATTCGAAAAATACGGGATCACAACGCTCTTGCTCATTAAAGTTTAAGTGAGCTATACTATTTATTTTAAATACAAAAAAGTCGTCTCCAAAATCGCGGGTTATTATTCCTGTTATCGTTCCCGAGGATTGGGGTAGATCTACATTTTTAAAGCTTGCAAAGGTACTGGTACACAGCATAAGTTCCACCCCAGAAGCGCATTGTTGCATTGCTCGTAATCCATCAAACTTATCGGCAACTTCTCCTGCCAAGGTTTTTAGTTCTGGAAACAATAAATTTTGATTAAATTGTAAATTGTCTACAGTAACATATTTTAAAACATCGTTTGCTTTTAGATCCTCTAATTTGAATGGTAATGGTTTTATTTCTTTGGTTTCTGTTGTTCTAAACACATGGTTGTCTATAGACGAAAAATCTATAGCTTCTATTTCGCTTTCTTTTAAAATACCTAGAGATACCACTCCATTCTTAAAGCCTATACTTAATCCTTTTAAACGGATTCTAATTTTAGTCCCGAAGGGATAACGTTGGTACAAAGCCCTTTCGTCTAACAACACTACTACCCCTATTGTTGGGCTTTCTACAGTATCCTGAATAATTAATTCTTTAAAAAAATTACCTTCTTTGTCACTAGATATTACGTAACCTTCTACAAATTGATCCTCTACCGTAAACGTAGATATATTTTGCTCCCGACTATCTAAATTTGCTGTAATCCCTTTTAAGGAAAGCAGGTTACCAGTGGGGATTTCTTTATTATTTATTTCTGGGATTTCAAAATCCTCTTTACTGCAACCATATAAAAATAGAAGGGAACTTAAAATAATGTATGTAATCTTTTGCATTGTTCTTTTTTTTGTTAAAATCTCCAATAGGTATTGATATAATAGGTGGTTCCATTTCCTAACCAGTATTTGTTACCAAACAAAGGAAGCTCTCTGTTTTGATCTGTATTAAGGCTATTATAATTGGAATTTCTAGATTGTTCAAACCCTCCAGTTTTAAAAAATTGATCTAAAATATTTTGCACACCGAATGTAAATCCTAGATAATTATTGTGCTTTATACGCCAAGACTTTCCTCCTATCGCATTCCACAAAAAATAGCTTGTTAATTGTTCTTGCTCTAGCAGCTCCCTAGCCCTACTCTCTTCAAACCCCACAAGTGTTTGCCCATCTACATCTGTAGTAAAGTTCTGAGTTCTGCTAAAGGGACTAATATCTAGGTAAGAATTTGAAAAATAATTAAGCTGGGTAGAAAACCACCAATAGGAAGGGTCTCTGTAGCTTAATCCTAATCCGTAAGCACTCTGTGGACCATTAGCCAACCTATAATTTTTTAATTTGGAATTCCCTAAAAACAATGGAGCATCAAAACTATCGGAAGTAATGTACAGATCTGGATTATTGGTGTATATATGTTTCCCTAAAGCCATCGAGGCATTTATAGTTAGGGTATTAGTAGCTTCTATTTCTGCTCCAAATTCTATACCTTTATTAAGCGTTTGGATGCCTGTAGTAATTTCTTGAACAAATGCAGAACTGTCCGTTCTTCCTAAAGAAGCTATATTTTCGGTAAAGAAAAACGAAACATCGGTTAGCTTTTTTCTTTTTATATAGTAGGCAGATAATCTGGCAGATATTTTTCCATATTGGTAGTTTAAATTTATATCGGAGCTTAACCATTGCTGGTTTTCTAGACCTATAACTATTTGGTTATTTTGCCTTGGATTAGAAAAACTTTGCTGTATGCTTGGTGGAGTAGATAAAAGGTTTAAGTTAGAAGATAGGTAGTATTTATTATTCAATTGTCTTGTTACTCCTAACTTAAGCCCAAACGAGTTTAGGGTTAATTGCCTACTTCTTCCTAATGAAGCATTACCTAAATAGTTCCCGTTTTCGTATTTCCCGTTTCTTTGATATTTTCTATTTTCTACAGATAGTGCTGTATACATTTCCCATTGGGAGATAGATATATTAGATTGCACAAAACCATTAATACTTTGGGCTTCGATCTCGTAATTATATCTAAACCGATCTCCTTCTCCTACAATTCTATTTGGGTTTTGTACGTTATTTTGTGCTTTGACACCTTTCGAAAAGCCCTCCACATCTAAATAGGCCTGAGCTCCTAACAAGTCTTTTATTTGTGCATAATTCTCGCTTATTAGCTTCCTATATCCTACCTTTCCTTCTAAACTAACATGGGAAGAATATTGGTAGTCCCAAAGGGTATTTCCTCCAAAAATACGATCTGCCGTTACATCGTCGTATAGAGCATAAGCTCCTGTAGCATTACTATTTTGATTTCTACTGTAAATTTCTTCCCAATCTAACTGTCCTTCTTTCCTAAATGCTCTATCTGCTTTAAAAGCAGCTTCAAAATCCTCTTCCCCTACATCTTGAAGAAAAAAACTAGGCAATCGTTGGTAATATGAAGGATCTGGATTTCTAGAACCCCCTACTATAATGGGACTACTGGATCTAGAGGTTTGGCTTAGCTCTTTCCCATTAAACTCCAATCTACTGTTACGAATACTTCCGTTTTGGTACCAGATATTATTCTGAATTTTAATTTTTTTATTCCACTCCCAAAAATGATTGAGAGTGTATATAGGCAAAGAGGTCTTTTTAATCCTAGAATTTCTTATTCTTCCGTTTTGCAATCCCCAATATGCATTATAGCTTCTTCCTTTTAAATCGATTACTTCTTGGGTGTTAGGCGATACTCTTCCTTTACTTGATGGGGTATAGATTGCGGTTAAATTCAATTTATGCTTTTTGTTAATTTTTTTACCTATACTGCCCGATAGGCTATAACCCTCTAAAGAAGTTCCTTCTACATATCCTTCTTTAGATAATGCACCAGACCCCGACACACTATAGGACCATCCATTATGTAATTTACCCGAGTGATGTGTTACCATTAGTCTACCTTGGTAGGTACGGTTGGTACTAGCCAAAGATACTTTAGAGCCCTTCTTATATTTATCTGCATAAAATTGTAATTGATTAACTCCTACTAACCCTCCAAATGTTTGTTTATTAGATTGGGAGTATGCCGTATATTCTTGATTCCTTAATAAATCGTTTAGACCCGACCAAGCACTCCAATTAGGACGATGGTTGTAAAATGAATTCATTTCTACTCCATTGAGTAGGACTTTAGAATATTCACTACCTAATCCTCTAATTTTAAAAAACGAACTCCCCCAATTAAAGGCTACACTGGACAAAAAAGCATCTCGATTAGCCTGTAATAAAATTTGATTATTCTCTAATTCCTCATCACTAACTGTTGGTATATTGTTTAATTCTATTATAGTAAAGTAAGATTCCTTTTTTTCCAGATCTACATGCAATGTTATTACCCCCATATCTAGAGCTTCAGGATATATAATAACTACGGGCAATCTTATAGCCTGGTAGTCTTTGCTACTAATTGTAATAATTTGCTCGCCCAATGGGAGCTTACCTTCTAAAACAAATCCTCCTTGTTTATTAGACATTGTAAAAAACTTGCTCCCTTCTAATTGAATGTGTGCATTAGAAATACCCAATTGGGTATTTAATGCGATTATTTTTCCCGAAATACCTGTTTGTTGTGCAAATAAAAAAGCACTAAAAAAGAAGGGGAATAGTATTATTATTTTTAGAAACACTTAGTATATGAGTTTTTTTTAGATATTTGCAATATATAAAAATCTATGAACCAAAGCCTTGTATTATCTGCTATTTTATTTTTTTACTTAAATACTTATTTATGGTCACAAAATAAATATTTCGAAATTTCTACTGTTGCTTTTTACAACTTAGAGAATTTGTTTGATACTAAGGATGACCCTACCACCTTTGATGAAGCTTATACCCCAAATGGCAGTAAATTATGGGATAATAAAAAATTGGATCTAAAATTAGAAAATTTGAGTAAAGTAATCTCACAAATTGGTAAAGCAACTACAAAACAAGCTCCAGCACTATTAGGAGTTGCCGAGGTTGAAAATTTAGAGGTACTCCAGCAATTGGTAGACCACCCTAATCTTTCCAATATTAATTATGGAATCGTTCATTTTAACTCTCCAGATCGTAGAGGTATCGATGTTGCTTTACTTTACGATAGGTTACGATTTAGAGTTACTAATACACAAAAACACGAATTATTTTTAAAAGACCATCTAGGGAATAGAGTCTATACTAGAGATCTATTATGCGTTTCTGGATACTTAGGAAATAATTTATTGTATTGCATTGTTAACCATTGGCCTTCTAGAAGAGGTGGCACAAAAAAAAGTGAATACAAACGTATTAAGGCTGCTAAATTAGCCCATAGAGTTATCGACTCCATTTACAAATTAACTACGAATGCTAATATTATAGTTATGGGCGATTTTAACGACGACCCTACTAATAAAAGCTTAAAAGAGTACATAGGTTGCTATAATATAACAAAAGCCTCCAAGGGCTCTTTTTTACATAATCCTATGTCGAAAATGAAAAAAAAGGGTTTAGGAACATTAGCCTATAGAGATAAGTGGAATATATTTGATCAACTTCTTTTTTCTAAATCTATGCTAGATTCTACTGGACTCCAACTTTACCAAACACATATCTATAATCCAAAATATTTAATTTCTAGTAGTGGCAAATATAAAGGCTACCCTAAACGCTCTACAGATAATGAGGTGGGATATAGTGACCACTTTCCTGTTTATAGTTATTTAATTAACGAGTGTATTGACCCAAATTGACTTTTTAGATTTTTTATCGACTACTCTAACTTTATCTACAACTACGGTTTTACAGGCTTTTTTACTCCAGTTATTTCGTCCTCCTTCGTACATATACAGGTTATAGCTGTAATCGTCTCCTGCAGGAAGTTTGTCTATTTTTCTAAAAACCGTCATGCCTAATACTATAGTATTAGTACTTGGTTTTCCTATATCGTAAACCCCGTTAGCAATAAAGTGATCGCCTTTTTTAAGTTCTAAATAAATAGTACTTGCCGTAGTAGATTTAAACTCTATACGGTAATTACTGTATTGTCTTTGGGATTTTAAAACCATAGCTGGTGGCTCTGCAAACTTTACATAAGCTTGTGCATTTATTTTTAAAACAAATGTTAGAGTTACCGCTAAAACAATAAAAATCTTCTTCATACAAAATTAAGTCTCTATCTGTAATGCTATAACAAATAGTATGCCGTTAAGCTTGTACTATTTTAATTAATATCTTTTACACATCTAAAACCTACATGTTCTAAACCTGTATCTGGAGAGGAGCTCATTCTTGCAGAAACCCTATATCCAGAACAATAACTTTCGTTACATAAAAAAGATCCTCCTCTTATTGTTTTACGTTGCCATACCGATGTATCTTCTAATAACAAAGGTTTTCCTTCGGCTACTTTTTTCTGATAGCCTTCATTAAAATAAGAATTTTGAGTCCACTCCCATACATTTCCTGCTATATCGTAAACACCTAGCTCGTTAGGCTTAAAACTCTTTACAGGTGCTAAGCCTTCAAAGTTGTCCTCTTTTAAATTATTACTAGGAAAAGTACCTTGATGAAAGTTTACGTATTCTGTTGCCTTTTTATAATCGTTACCCCAACTATATTTAATGTTTTTCCCTCTATTACGAGCTACAAACTCATATTCTTCTTCTGTAGGTAAACGTGTACCTTTCCATTTACAATATGCCATAGCATCGTACCATGATATTTGAACTGCCGGGTAATTTTCTTTCCC
>CALGNG010000406.1 GCA_937958735.1 uncultured Aquimarina sp.
TGTTGTATTTTCGAAATCTGGTGATCCTGTTACCGCTGGATTGTCTAATTGAAATGTATAATTAGGTGTTCCAGAATCTAAAACAGGAGTAACCTGTAAGGTAACTTGGTTAACAACACAATCGTAATCGGTTTGGTTAACCGTAAAATCTGGCAACGAAGTAGGTCTTTCTATCTCAAGAGTACTATCTACCACTGGAATAGTGGTTTCTTGATCTATAATTGTTAAGGTATAATTTCCTGGAGGTAAATTATTTTCTACAATTTCTGTTGCTGTAGTAATGGTACCAACACTTGTACGTGTTTCTCTTGGTGTTCCTCCTATTAATGTATAGGTAAAACGAAGTGGATTACTATTTACTGCTGGTCCTACTGTAAAACGGATTACACCATCTGATTCATTAAAACAATCTATATCCTCTGTTACTGCTACTAATCCTAAAGGATCGATAGGTATAGGGCATGGATCTAAATTTAACTCTAAAATTATAGGATCACATCCTGTAAAAGTATCACGAATGGAAACCTCCACCGTTCTTGGCGTTAAAATTTCTGGATTAAGTTCTACTCTAAAAGTAGTTCCTACTACAGAGCTAAAAGCTACATCGGAACTTCCTCCAGCAATAGAATATTCGTAATTACTATCCGATCCATTTACTTGATCCAATACTTCTATTTCAAAAATAGCCGTATCGTTAGTTGTATCACTATCATTACAAATTCCTTGTCTTATTGTTGTTATACTAAAGTCTGCTTCTTCTAATTGGTTAGGAACTGTTAATTCTATTGGAAGTCCAATTACTGGACAATTTAAAGATGTAGCTATTAATACGGGTACATACACCGCTAAGTCACCTTCTTTTAAATTTTCAAATTCTCTTTCGTTACTTGGATTTACTGTAGTTACTAAAATACCCGAAGAGGTTACAGTTCCATTAGATATTGCAGTTGGTGCTGAATCTGTTGGATTTAAACCTGCAGGAAACTCGTATAGTCTATATTCTATAGCCGCTCCTGTAGCTAATGTCCCAGGAGTAATATTTAATGTGATTTCTCCATTTTCTGAACCTGGACAATCCAGGTTTACAATACCTGGTATGTCTAATGTTGGTAATTGTATTTTTTCGTTTAAATCTGTATCACTCGAAGAGCAGAATCGTCCTGTAGGATCTGGATCTGTTACATCAAAAATATCGGTTACTGTAATGGTATAGGTAATATCTCCTTCTAAATTTATTCCTGCAATACCACTTGTAAAAGTAATTTCTGTATCTGTGGTCACTCTTGTATCTATAATACCCGACCCATCCGATAACTCATATCTTAAACTTCTATTAGTTGCCGTAGTAAATCCACCTGTTACTTCTGCAGTTATACTTGGAATATTCCCTTCACAATCAACATTTTCAAGATCTACCGATACATTTAATGGTAAAGTTGGTATACTAAATGTGTCGTTATTGTTACAGGTAGGATGTATTCTTCCTGCTATTTCTACTGTATAACCAATTCTATCATTCACCGTTAAGGTTCCTGTTACTTGGTTTGCCGCAGAAGGAGCTCCTAATGTAATGTTGGCAGGGTTAACTGTTGCACCGTTTACAGTAATAACATAAGGTTCTTGATATGTAAAATAATTATCTATTGTAAAGTTAATGGTATAAGGTCCTGTTACATCACATTCATTTACTGCAAAATCATCTAAATCAATTTCTGGTGTAACATCTAACAATACATTTACAACAAGAGGCCCTGCCACACAATTGTTAGCGTCTCTTACCCAAACTTCTACTTGTCCAATAAGATTAGGAATTGCCAATGTTGGAGCAGCTGGAGTAATTACGCCATCTGTTGGATCTATATTTATAATATTTCCTAGTAAAAAATTACTAGTTGGTGTAGGATCATCTGCGGTACCAATAGAGCTTAAAGTATAACTATAGGCAGGTGTACCCCCTTCAGAACGTACTACAATTTCTGCATCTCGCATACAATTTGCAGGTTCTGTACTTACAAATATTGGCCCAAGTAAAGGTTCTGCTCTACCAATCGAAAAAGTTTCAACGTCCGTATTACAGCTTGTTGGTCCTGTTACTTGATTAATACGTGCACGGTAATTTCCTATAGGAAGTCCTGTTATTGTAGGTACTATTGTAGTAGGGCTGGCTGGGTTTGAAGCATCAAATACAATAGTTGGTACTACAGTAGCTCCCGATGTTACATTTATTATATCTATCTCGAAAGTTTCTATAGGCGATCCTGTTGTAAAA
The DNA here is from genome assembly GCA_937958735.1 of uncultured Aquimarina sp. Lineage (GTDB taxonomy): Bacteria > Bacteroidota > Bacteroidia > Flavobacteriales > Flavobacteriaceae > Aquimarina. The sequence continues at coordinate 2,270 of CALGNG010000406.1, forward strand.
GTAATGTCTACAAAACCAGAATTTGGATTACATGCACCTGTATTCTCTGCATTTAAGATCGTAATTGTTAGGTCCGAACTTGGGGAAGCAGGTGTTGTTTCGTTTGCTGTTACTAAACATTTCGAGATATCATCTAGAACAGTTATATCGTAAGCTGTATTAAAATCTAATAACGTAACCGCAAATAATCTAGTGGTATCTGTAAAAGATGGTAAAATAGTAGGATCCGATGGTGTAGGGAAATCTGAATCTCCAAATCTATGAATATTATCTCCTGAAATGGATGGTACAACAGGGGCGTCGCTTATAGCATCTCCAATTCTAAAACGATCTGGATCGCTACCTCCAACTACTTCGAAATAAAAGGTTACTAAATCTATACAACTTACACTATCAAATATCCTATTGGTAATAGTAATATCTGGTGAGGGTGGAATGGTAAATACAATAGATGTTGCACATTCTTTTGTATCAGGTGCAATCCCTACTGTCTCGGATACCCTTATAGAATAATCTCCAATATCTAAATTAGGAAATGTTACTGTAGCGTCGTCTGTTATAGTGGTTACAGGATCTCCAAATTCATCAAATAATTCGTATTGAAATGTAGGGCCTGTTCCTCCTGTAACTTCTAAACTGAAACCTCCTAATGTTGTTGTTGCAGGTAAAGTTGTGGAGTTACAAATTACTGGTACAATTGTTCTATTTGATTCGCTAATAGCACTAGGCTGATTAATAGTTAATGGTCGTATTGCCGAAATACATTGAGTTCCTATATTCCTTATTATAATATCATAACTACCTGCTTCCAAAGAAGTTCTACTTGATGTTTGGTATACAGCACCGGCATCAAAACTATATTCGAAATTAGAAGCAGCTCCATTAGGTATTACTTCTACAGAAGACTCGTCTCCATTACATAATATAGGTGTTGTTGTAACATTTGTTATAGTAGGTGTTTCTGGATATAAAGGTGTAAAAGGAATTACATCTGGTAAGGCACAACCTGTAACAGCATCTGTAATGGTAATTTCAAAATTATCTCCACTAGTTGTTGGGGCAAAGTTAAAACGGAAACCATCTACAGAAGCATCTACATCTACAATAGTAACCGGCAATCCAGTAGTTATGTTTTCAATAGTATGGTTGTAGGTTCCACTACCTCCAGTAATTGTAAAACTAATAAATTCTCCTGCAATAGGTAAACTTCCTCCTGGAGTGGTTGCACTACAATCTAAATCGGGGCTAAAAGGAACCGTCCTAGAGATAGGTTCGTTTATAGTTACTGCTACTAATTGGGCACAGCCCACCATATTAAAATTAGCATCAAAAATTTCGTATGTATAATCTCCTGGTATACTTGGAGGACTTGGTATAGTAATTTTTCCAGATACCGCTGTTATGGTGCTAGTTGTAGGGCTTCCTTCTAATCTATAGCTAAATGGTGCTGTTCCTGTAACATCTATTATAATACTAGTAGTACCGGGCAAACATAGTTGACTTGCTGTATCCAAACTAGCAGTAAATGCTGGTATAGGATTAATTGGAATATTTAAAGTATTTCCAACACAGGCAACACTACCACTAACATCTCTTACTTCTACACTTACATTTGTTGTCGCAGTAGGTGGGGCTATAGTAATTGTATTGTCTGTTGTTCCAACTGTTGCACCATCTATAAAATACACATAACTTGGAGTAGAGCTTCCTCCTGAAGGAGTTACTGTAAACTGATACGTGTTAGTATTACAATTATAGATTGGTGTACCTGCTGTAATAGAAGGCAAACTTAATGGTTGAGAAATCGTGAAATCTACCATACTTAAACAACCCGAAGCATCTGTATTGATGTCATCATTAACTGTAAGAGTATAATTTCCTGCTGCTAAATTTGTAAATTCTAAATTTGTTGTGGTAACCGCTGTTGTAGAGCTTGAAGGTGTAGGTCCTGTTAGCGTAAAATTATAACCTCGTGTAGTATCAAATCTAGAAACTGTAATATTTGCAGATCCTGTACTTTCTCCAAAACAAGTCACGTTTTCGGTCCCTGCCAATACTGCTTGTATTGGTAAAAATGGTGGAACTTCTACCTCTACAGTGGTACGACATTTAGTGGTTGCAGATTGTGTTTCTATAATATAATCTCCAACAGGTAAATCAAATTCTCCATCTGGATTTAAAGCAAAATCGGCAACATCTGTGGAAACACTTATACTAGAATCAGAAGAACTAATTATACGGTAACCTTCTATAGTGTCCCCATTAGTAGCTGTAGCATTAAGATTTACAGTAACCGTGGTAGGTAAAGTAGTTCCTGAACATTTAAAGTCTGGAACTATAACTGGGTCAAAAGTAACTACCGATAAAGGGTCTATAGTAATTGGATCTGATAATTCTGAAAAACATCCTGGAACGGCACCTCTAATTCTTACTTGGTAAGTTCCCTCTGTTAAATTGTTAAATGTTCCTGTACGGTTTCCTCTAATTCTGGCACCAGATGCATCTAGCAATTGAAAACTGTATGGATTACCTGTTGCAAAAGGAGCACCCCCTGTTATAACACCTGCATTGGTTACTGTAATAATACCTTGTTGGGATGGGTTACAAAGATAAGGTTGTGTTAATTCTATTATTGGTGCAGTAATAGGATCCGAGTCGGGAACTATAATTTCTATAATATCTGAAGGACATTGATCTGTTCCATCGGTTATATCGGTTACTATTACACCATAAGTATCTGCTACTAATCCTGTAAAATTAGGACTGTTCTGAGATCTTATTATTACTAAAGGATCACCTGGACTTGCAGGTATTTCTACAATACTATATTCTAGTACTGTAGGAGTGGTTGCATTGGCATTAGGCGAAGTATACGCCGTATTGGGTACTGTTATTGCTTCAAATGCTCCAACTACAAAGCTTCCATTAGATTCTCCAAAACACCTAACTGGGTTTACAGATTGTTCTTCTATTTTTATTCCTACATAAGGAGTTATTGTATTGGTAATTTGAGTGGGTTCTACACAAGAAGGGTTATCTATTATATTAACTGTTAAGGTACTTATTGTGGCTAAATTTGCATATATAATTGCTGGTTCTGTCGGATCTACTATTCCTCCACCAGTAGTAGGCTCTCCTGTTGCTACTGGTTCGTTACTAATATCGTCTAGTAATAATACAGTCCTAGGTCCTTCTCCAGATCCTCCAAGGGTACTAAGTTCATCAATTTCAAACGAAGTATCGGATAAATCAAAACTTGGATCCCCTTCTGCTGTTAAAACTACTTCTACTTCTGCTGGGGTACAGGTTAATGGCTTTAAAATCTGAATTGTTGCTACAATATTTCTTACTGGATCGGCTTCAATAAAACCTAGCTCGGCATTACAATTGTTATTAGGTGGTAATGTACTGCGCCTCCCTACACTTGGATTTCCATCACTAAATACTCGTACTTTATATAAAATACTTGGCTCTACATTTTTAAATACAAATTGAGAGTTTGTAATAGAACCTGAAGACGCAACAAGCTCATCATCGGTAATATCTAAGTCTGTCCCATTAGTGTCTATTAATTGGAAAAAATATTGAGGACTCCCTATAGTTGCTTCTACTATAATATCACCTCTAGTTTCGTCATCCTCTGTAGTTAAAGAACTATCTACTCCACATTCTGGTTCTCTTAAAAAACGAAAATCTGTAATCGCAACTTGGTTAAACGTAATACTTCTTTCTAAAATTGGTGGACAACCTACTATATTTACTGTTTCGGCAACACTACCCGTAATAATTGGTGTAGCTCTTACTTGAATAGCTATTATTTGAGGTTCTGATCCTGTAGGGCCATTTACAGTATAACGACCATAGTCTGTATTATTAGCAAAAAATCCTAAAGCCGCTGGATTAGTTTCCAAAGGTCTTTGCACAGCATTAGGAGAGGTTAGATCTATACCAGTACCTCTATCTTCAAAAAACTCTAAATTATACAATAACTCTGTAGTGTCTTCTCTGTCTGGGGTTGCTAAAGTGGGTAAATTATCTACTTCGAGAACTGCAGTGTCTGTACATACTGCACCGGGCATAGACAATTCTAAATTTTGCCTAAGAATTATAAGATTAAAATATTCTTCTATTGTACTTCTACACCCTCCAGTACCTTCTTGTATATAAACAATTCTATAACTTCCCGTTTCGCTTATAGTTATACTGGTAGCATCGTTAGAACTTACATCTGCAACATCTACATACTCACAGTCTAATTCGGCAAAAGGACAAGTATTACCATCTCTACGACAAGTCCCTTCTTCGTATCTAGAAACAACAATTCGTGTATCTCTAGGGAAAGTAGTTGGAATAGGAATAACAATATTATCGTTAGGTTCGTTTTCACAAACTATAAATTGAGTAACCGTAATATCTGGTCTACTCGTACATTCTGGTAATATTTGACCTTCTAAAATTGGTTCTCCACTAGCTTCTGTTAGCAATCTGTTTACATCAGATAGAGTATCAAAAAAGGTTACCTCAAAAGATTCTATTCCTTGTAAACAAGGGTTGGGAGCTTGTTCTAAAACAATATACAAACCTAAAGCATCACTTCCTACTTCTAATTGATTAGGAGGTATGTCTCCTGTAGTTTCTGCAACAAAAACAGCACCTTGTGCTTCTAATTCTGCACGACTAATACGGTCGTCTGCATCGGTATCTATAGCGTAATCTGCATCATCTAAAACACCGTTACCATTCCTATCTACAGGGTCTTCTACCCTAAACCATTCGTATTCTAAAAAGCCTTCTCCTGCTTCCAATATTATGGCATCTTCACAAATTACAGATTGCTCCGATTCACATTGTCCAACTCTGTTTAATAAAGTAACAGTAGGCCCTCGTGCTACATCATCACAACCATCTATAAATCTAAAAAAACTTTCTGCTTGGTCTACTCTTCTAGTGTTAATAACTCCTTCAAATGAAGTTAATGCCACATTTTCTATCCTATCTATACAGGCATTTCTAGAAAAATTACATTCTTCGACAATTCCTATATTTTCTAAATCTATAGTAATTCTATTACGACAGCTAGAATCTGAAGGATCACAATCCCCTAATGGAGTTAGATCTGGAATTGGAATAGTAATTAATGTAGTGTTAAAGATTAAACCCGTAGTTCTATCTATACCGTCCACACCTTCTTCAATAGTTGGAGTAAATGCAAAATCTGGAGAGCTAATAGTAGTTACTCCTGGTAAAATTTCTGTATTTACAGGTAAAAAATCTTGTAAGTTTATATTTACCGCTACATCGTTACCTATATTCCTAATTATTAAGCGATAAGTTATACGATCTCCAAATTCTACTGTAGCATCCCTTGCTAATTCTACACCAAATCTGTCAAAAGCGACTTTTTCTACTTGTACATTTGGGGCAATTACTTCTACCGCAAAGGCAGTAAAGAAATTAATATAACTATCTTGATTAGTAGATAACCAAAATGTTGCCATATTATCTGTAATACCTGGTGGAGTATTATCTGCCCTATTATTTAAAATATTATTTCCTGTATTAGTTAACTGAAAATGATCGGTATCGTAACCTAATGTATTCGATGAATTAGGCTGTCTAAAATTAGTGTCTCCCGTAATGTTAGTTATCGTACTATTAAAAAAGTTAGTGGTATTATCTGGTGCTGAATTTTCTCTAAGCGGCCTAGCCGAACTTGGTAAATTATTGGTTACTGTTATCCCTCCAGGGCTTGCGGTTTCAATTGCTCTAGTCGTAGTAGTTTCTATTGAAAATTGATCATTCGGAAGACTTCTATCCCCTTCTAAACTTGCTGCTGCTATTGTTGCGTTTATGGGACCATCTGGTATGGTATTAAATGTAGGAGAATCAAAACTAATAGCATCTTGTCCACGTGATATTGAAGCAAAACCATCAAAAAATGATATTTCTCTTTCTACAGCAGTCGACACATTTTCTTCGTAAGCTACAGCAAGTGTCCAACCTCCTGTAAGACCTCCTCCACTTCTATACCCAGTGGTAGCTCTTACATTTCCTACAGTCCAAAATCCAGCAACATCTCTTCCCGCATCTTGAAGCGATGTAAAAAGCTCTGTAACATCTACAACACATACATAGGGCCTATCTTGAAGCCCTGGAACATTTATATCGTCTCTAATCGTTCGTTGTTCTGCTGTGGTTAAAGAGCGACCTAATCTACGCTCTTCATCTTGGATCCTGCGATTTTCTGCATTAATTTCAGACTGAATATTAAAAACAGAACCATCAAAACCATCAAGAATTACTTCTGTCTGTAACTGTATCCCCCCTGGGTTAGCCGCCGCCGTGGCTGGATTAATACTTATATTAAAATATTCATCGCCCATTGGGGGTAATATCTTAATTTCGGTGTAATCGGACATTGGATTAGGTCCAAAAGAAGTTCTAGGCTCACTACTTGACCCTGAATTTACTTCTAGAAATAATCGCCCTCTTCCATCTCTAAAAGTGCCTCCTGATGCATTATTTATTGTTTCACGTGGATATACTCCAGACCAATATAAATAAGCTCTTTTAACTACACCACATGTTGGGTTAATATTTAACTCTGCCCCACTAGATGAAAATGTTCCAATGTTACTTCCAGTACTTGGAGATCCATTACCATCTCTATTTAATCTACCACCATAGACTGTTTGACTAGGTGACGCACCCAAAAAGGCACTACTAAAATTACCACTAAAAGCTGGGTCACTATC
>CALGNG010000407.1 GCA_937958735.1 uncultured Aquimarina sp.
TTCTTCTTTAGATACATGAAGGAGTTAATAGAACACGGATATGTATACATTGCCGCACCACCACTATATCTAGTAAAAAGAGGCGCTAAAAAGCAATATGCTTGGAACGACGACCAACGTGATATAATTATTAAAGAATTAGGAGATGGATCTAAAATCCAACGCTATAAAGGTCTTGGGGAAATGAATGCGGAGCAACTTTGGGATACTACCATGAATCCAGCAAACAGAACAATGCGCCAAATAACCATAGAATCCATGACCGAAGCCGATCACGTATTTTCTATGCTAATGGGAGACGAAGTACCTCCACGTAGAGAGTTTATCGAAAAAAATGCTGTTTACGCAAATATAGATGCCTAAACACTTTTAAAATTCCATATAAATTAGAGGAGCCTTATCGGGCTCCTTTTTTATTTTAAGCAAATTTAAAATGACGTAACTTTGCAAACTATGACAAAGACGGAGATTAACCAATTGGTTACAGAAGGAAAAATGCTTCCCCTAATGGAAGAATTCTACACCATACAAGGCGAAGGATATCACAAAGGAACAGCCGCTTACTTTGTTAGAATTGGCGGATGCGATGTAGGATGCCATTGGTGCGATGTAAAAGAAAGCTGGAATGCAGAATTACACCCTCCTACTTTTACAGATAAAATTGTAGAAAACGCCACCAAACACAGTAAAGTGGTTGTCGTAACTGGAGGAGAACCCCTTACTTGGGATATGTCGCAACTTACCGCTGGTTTACAACAAAAAGGAGCCAAAACACATATCGAAACTTCTGGCGCTTACCAATTATCTGGCACCTGGGATTGGATATGTTTATCTCCAAAAAAAATGAAACTTCCCACTCAAAGTGTTTACGACAAGGCTCACGAACTAAAAATTATTATTTTTAATAAATCCGATTTTAAATTCGCAGAAGAGCAAGCTTCTAAAACCAATAAAAACTGCATTCTATATCTACAGCCAGAATGGAGCAAAAGGGACGAAATGATACCTTTAATAGTAGATTATGTAATGCAAAATCCAAAATGGAAAATATCCCTGCAAACACATAAATATCTAAATATCCCTTAACAAACTTATTTCTGAAATTATTAAAAAAACAATAGTATTCGTTACCCCAAATTAATTTAAGAAATAACAAACTCTATCACTAGATAAAAAATTAAAGTTTAAAAAAGAGAAGCTTGCCACAAAATTTTCTCTAAATAGTAAAAATACAAAAGCCCACACATAAATTAATGTGTGGGCTTTTATTATACCAAATCCACAAGAAAAATAATCCTAATTAAAAAACACCACTTTAACCATATTTAACACAAAAAAAACATATTTCAATAAATAAACTACATTAATTGAAGTAATTTATCTACAAAAATTACGACTACTTGCACCCGACCACATTTTTGGCAAAGCATTACCAGAACAAAAACAACAAAAATGACATACACATACACCATCTATGGGATGAGCTCCAAAAACTGCCATAACCAAATAGAACAATTTTTATCTAACACAGAAGGCATAATACACGCTAATATAAATCTAGAAAAAGAAAAAGCCTTTATAGAAACCGAACGCGCTATTTCCTTAGAAAAATTCAAAGCCATTCTACCAAAAAAATACTCTGTTACCCAAAAAGGACAAAAAACAATATTTAAAAAAAATAAATACACCAAACTTAAGCAGTTAAAACCCTTATTCTTAATATTAAGCTACATTACCATTACGACTATTTTCTTAAACTACAAACAAGGAAACTGGTCTACGAGCATGTTAGATTTTATGGGACTATTCTTCTTAGTTTTTAGCTTTTTTAAAATAATAGACCTAAAAGGATTTACCAAAAGCTTTAAAATGTACGATCCCTTATCCAAAACACTACCTATATATGCTTGGATATATCCATTTGTAGAAATTATCCTAGGCATAATGTTTCTAGTTCGTTTCCAAATCCCCATAGCACTAATTACCACACTTATTATTTTAGGCATCACTAGCATAGGGGTTACAAAAACATTAATTAACAAAAAATCTATAGAATGTGCTTGTCTAGGAACCACCTTAAAACTTCCTATGACCCAAGCTACCCTTATAGAAAACACCATAATGATTGCCATGGCATTAGCTATGCTTCTAAAAAACACCTAAAACCATTTGGGCGTTCGAGCAGGCCATACGTTACATTTTTTTACTCGTCACTCGTAAAAGTGTTTCCTCTTCCGTCCCTAACACTAAACACTAATGCTTATTTTAAAATACCTATAATTTAAAAACAAAAAACCACCAACACTTCCTGTAAACTTTATTTAAAAAATTGCCTGTAAAAAATAGCATCCATCCATCTTGCTGGTATATATTTTACAACTAGAATGGTAAACAACCAATTTTTGTTTACCACAAAAGCCAATTTTGTTCTTTTCCTTTCCAATATTTTTAAAATCAATTTAGAAACTACTCGAGCTGGCAATGCGTTTTTTTCTGCCTTTTTAATAACTCGATTGGATTCCTCCATTAATTTTTCATACTCACTACCTACATACTCTTCATATTTATTAATATTTTTACTCCATAACTTAGACTCTATAGGCCCTGGTTGTATCGATACCACATCTATATTATACCTATACAACTCCCGTCTGTATATTTCTGCTAAACTTTCCATAGCGTGTTTAGAAACACAATATGCCCCATTAAAAGGAGTATTAAACACACCAGAAATACTGCTAATCATTATTATTTTTCCTCCAGCAATCTTCTTTTTTTTATCTCCCTTTAATAAAGGTAAAAAAGCATTAGTAACGTTTCTTACCCCAAACAAATTCACTTCTATCTGATACCTAAATTTTTCGTCTTCCAACAGCTCTATAGGGCCACCAAGCGCAAATCCTGCATTATTAATTAACCCCTTTAATCTGCCTCCTTTCACAATTTTCTCTACACTTTTATAGGCTTTTTTTATCGCCTCTAAATTGGTGACATCAAATTGCAAACAAGTAAAGTTTTCTGGGTATTGGGCCTTTAATCTCTCCACATCCGCCTCTTTACGCACACTACCCAAAACGTAATATCCATTTTTAATAAGCACCTCCACTGCATCGTTACCTATACCAGAAGACACCCCTGTAATTAATACATATTTTAATTCTAGCATTATATTGTTCTTTTTAAAATTCCAATGTACGAGGAGCTTAACTTCTCTATAAACACTTTGTACACGGCACTTGCAAACATTTCTAACAATTCAGATTCTAAGTTGGATTCAAAAACAATTACACCATCCATAAGACTAGGAATCGGAATCAATTCCTTATTTTTTTCTTGCGTAAACAATTGGGCAATTGTTACCCCTGCATACGTTATCCGTACATTAGCTCTTAGCAAAAAATTTATTTCTCTAAAAAAAGAATCCTCTAATACTGGAGCTCTAAAATGATGCACTGCATACTTTAAATTAGCACTCAATACACTATTACTTGCTATCTGCTTTTTTGTAAAGCCAAAAGAGAATTTTTTAACTGACAATATTCTAAACACACTCACCAACTTAAAGTAAGTACTTTCCATTAATTTTTTAAAATTTTCACCTCCTGGATAGTGGACAATTAAAATAAAATCCCTCGAAGCCTTATTTTCATCCAAAATTGTTTTAATTACTTCTCCTTTAAAAAAAGCTTTCCCTCCTATTTTTTTTACACTCCTAGAGGCTAAAAAATTATAAAAATGATACAACCATTCACTTTTTGCAGAAAACCAATTAACCGCATACAAAGAAGCGTTTAAATTAACCTTTGCTCTATTGGCTTTTATAAACACATTTGTTCCACTAGTAACTTCGCATTTTATTTTATCCATACTTACTTTTCAATAATTATAACACTTCCGAAATCTTTACAATTTGCCCAGAAAAAGCAGCATTACCTGTTACCACATCTATGCGATTATGGTCCGTAATATCGTTAACAGATACCCCTGCATTTTCTGGTCTATTAGCAATATCCAATAATGTACCCTCCTTCGCATGCCCAAAACCATGGGGAATACTTAACACTTTAGGCATTATACTATCGGTAATTTCTATAGGTATAACAATCTTCCCCACCCTAGACAACACGTTAACCAATTGCCCATTGGTTAGCTTTAAATTTTCTGCATCTACAGGGTGCATCATCATCGTACACTTATTCTTACCTTTCATCAAACCTTCTACATTATGCATCCAAGAGTTATTAGTACGCAAATGCCTTCTACCAATTAACAAAAATTCGTCTCCTAAAAGGTTTTGATAAGGATGCATCACAAATTGCTTTTTTACTCTTTCTAACCCTTCTAGGAAGATTGAATCGGCAATATTAACACGACCATTCTGGGTTAATAACACCTCTGGAATCCTAGGTTGTAATGCCCCTAGAGAAATCCCGTGCTTAGAGCTAACAACTTTTCTTAGACTTAAACCCGAAAACCATCTTGACGGATGACTTAATTTTCCATAAGGTCCAAAAAGCAAACCTAGATTTAACAATTGCCTTGGGGTTAACCATTGAAATATCCTAGAAGGCTTTCTATCTGCAACTTTAGCAAAACGCTTTATAAGTCCTTTAGCTATTTGCCAATCGTATAACTGCTCTTTAGGTTTTTTAAATAATGGTTTTGAAAACTTTACATTATTGCTTACTGCTATTAAGTTAAAAATAAGATCGTAATGATCTATTTCTAAATGAGAAGGTGGTGGTAAAATAATATCGGCATGCCTTGTGGTTTCATTTAAAAAAACATCTATGGACACCATGAAATCCAATTTAGGAAGTGCCTCCTCTAATCTCCTAGCATTAGGAGTAGATAATACTGGATTACCTGCATGCGTAATAAAAGCCTTAATTTGTCCTTCGCCGGCCGTAAACATCTCCTCTGCCATAACCGATACAGGAAATTCTCCCTCGAATTCTGGCAAGCCACTTACACGACTGTACCACCTTGCATGTGCTTTTTTAAATACCGTAGCACGTTTTATATCAAAAGCTGGCTTTGTAAACATTGCTCCACCAGAGGTATCGAAATGCCCTGTTAAAATATTAATTACACTAGACAACCAATTACATAGTCCTCCATGCTCTTGGGTAGACATCCCCATACGCCCATACAAAACAGCTTTTTCCTCCAACGCATACTCTTCGGTAATCCTCTTTAATACCTCTTCCGAAACTCCTGTAATATTGGCTACTTTCTCTGGAGTAAATGCTACGGCTATATCTTTTAATTTTTCTAAACCCGTAATATGCGACTTTAAGTGCTTCAATTTAATCCAATTATATTTTTGGATTAAATGCAACATACCTAACAAAAAATAAACATCGGTACTTGGTTTTATAAAATAATGCTCGTCCACTATCTTGCTAGTCTCATTTCTGCGTGGATCAAACTGCACCACCTTTCCCCCTCTTTTCTGGATAGCTAATAAGCGTTTAGAAATCCCTGGAGCACTCATTAAACTCCCATTAGAAGCAACAGGATTCGCTCCAAAAATAAGCATATACTGTGTCCTATCTATATCTGGAATAGGTATATTAAGAGGATGCCCAAACATATAATACCCCATAAAATGATGTGGTAGTTGATCCATAGACGATGCCGAAAAAGAGTTTTTAGTACGCAACACACGTTTTAATTCTCCCGCCATCATCATTATCCCAAAATTATGCACTGTTGGATTTCCAAAGTAAAGACCTATAGCATCGTTACCGTATTTTTTTCTAATGCCATTTATTTTTTCACCAACAATATCTAAAGCTTTAGTCCAACCAATCTCTTCCCATTCTCCATTTTCTTTTTTAAGCAATGGTTTTTTTAATCGATTAGGATCTCCGTGCAGTTTATCTATTAACGCCCCTTTAGGGCAAATACTACCCTTACTTAAAGGATCGTATTTATCTCCTTTAACTTTTATAACTTTATATCCATCATGGATAATTTCCAGACCACACATCGCTTCACAAAGATTGCAAACGCGATAATGCTTTTTTAATTCTTTTTCCATAAAAGCCTATTAAACATCCCTAAACTATTTATTTACACAAGATACACTATACAAATAAAGCCCTTTGAACAGTTATCCAAAGAGCCTAATTAACACTTATAATATATATTGTTCCTCTTTTTCTAAAAAAAAAGGATCTAGAACAACCAAATTTATAAATTATAATAGCTACTATTTAAACTTAATCTTAGACCAATTTGCATCGGCCTTTGGTTTTAAAGAATTAGGATCTTCAGCCAACCACTTTTTAAGGTTATTAATTCCCCAAGAATTATAAAACAAAAACAATTTCCCATCTCTTATCTCATAAGTTTCTGGATCAGAATCTGCTTTTTTATTTGCTGTAGCCATTGCATAGGCACAATACCCGCCATATTGAGGCACATATTTTTTAGGGGCACTTTTAAACTTTGCTAAATTCTGTGCAGAAGCAAATCTAAATTTTACCCCATCAAAAATAGCTACATATTTACTACTCCCTTCTACTGCTTTTTTGTTAAAATATTCTGTAACATCGTATCCTTCTACCACATACCCACCATCCACATAATAATCTATTTGTTGTGCATTTGCGATAAAAGCCGAAAATGTAATTAACAATAAAAAGAATAATTTTTTCATACTTGTTTTTTTAGTTATATACAATTTCGTCTAGCAAAAAATCAATTACTTACTACACATCATAAATTAATATAATCCTAAATAAAACAACCATCCTGTTACACTAATGCTACTTTTAAACTCTTTTGTATAATAAAAACAGAGCCATACTCATCCTAAAAGTAAGCAACACAAACTATTAGCCTATACATTACCTTACTTTTACCCAAACAAACTCTTTTTAAACTTTAATTAATTCTTAACAAGAACATAAAAGTTTATTTTTAAGAGTAATTACCGCTACTTTTAATATCAAAAAAAATAACGCATAATATGAAGGTATTTGAAAAAACCAAACTAGGAAAACTAGAATTAAAAAATAAAATTGTAATGGCTCCTATGACTCGTAGTAGGGCTATTAACAATATCCCTAACGATATAATGAAGACCTATTACTCCCAAAGATCGGGTGCAGGACTAATTATAACCGAGGGAACCTCTCCATCTATAAACGGATCTGGATACCCTAGAATCCCTGGGGCATTTAACAACGCACAAATAAAAGGCTGGAAAGCTGTCTTTGAAGGCATACACGAAAACAATAGTAAAGTATTTGTACAACTAATGCACACAGGTCGTGTTACCGCACAAATTAATTTACCAGAAGGCGGAAAGGTATTGGCTCCTTCTGCTGTTTTTCTTGAAGGCGAAATTTATAGCGACGAAGGTATGAAACCCCATAGCATACCTAAAGAAATGACTTTAGAAGAAATCGAAATTGCCCAAAACGAATTCGTAGAAGCTTCTAAACAATTAGTAGAAGCTGGTGCAGATGGGATAGAACTACATAGCGCAAACGGCTATTTGTTAAATCAGTTCTTGAATCCCAAAACAAATCTTAGAACAGATAATTATGGAGGCGATTTTAAAAACAGAGCACGATTTGTATTAGAAACTGCCAAAAAAGCCGCTGAAGCTATTGGAGGCGATAAAATAGGAATTCGTTTTTCTCCTTATAGTGTTTTTAACGATTTACAAGGCGATTACGAAGATGTAGTGCCTATGTTTACATACTTAGCTGCCGAGTTAGCCAAATTAAATATTGCCTACATCCACATTGTAGACCAACGTGTAGCCTTTGATGCTCCAGAGTTTACTACAGACATCAAAAAAACCATTAAAGAAACATTTGGAGGTACCATTATTGTTGGAGGAGATGTACACAAAGCAGCACAAGCAGATGCTTTACTAGAACAAGGTTATGATTTGGTATATATCGGAAGACCTTTTATTGCTAACCCAAACTTAGTAGAAAAACTAAAAACCAACGAACCTCTAGCACAACCCGATTCTGAAAAAATATACACTGCTGGTGCTGCAGGATACATAGACTATGTATAACCACTTATCTATTTTGTAAAAACCCAATTAATTTTCCCCTACTACCTAAAACCAACCTATTACACAACAAAAACCCCTGTAAAACATTGTTTTACAGGGGTTTTTTAAGCACCCAACGGGAGTACTAATAAATCGAAACGCTTTGGAAAAAGTAAATCAATTTTAATTGACTTAAACACAAAACAGTAGCCCTATTTTACATTTTCAAATCAAATTAAACATTTATTTAGGTTCCTTTTCACTTAAATAAGGACAACCCCCGTTAGAATACTTGTCTCTAGAAAAGGCATTAAGGTTTACTAATTAGCAAAGCCTTAGCTGATATATGTATGTGTTTGTTTAGCACTTCCAAACTATTAAAAATCTACAATAAAAAACTAATTTAAAGACACCTAGCTTCCAGTTACGGAGATAAAACCTTATTTGATTGATTGATTGATTGATAAAACAAGGTTGCAATGCTGTTTTAAATAATGTTTAACTTGTGTTAAAAATGCACATTTCGTTTTACAATTAGGTACATTTAGTTTTCGCGATTATACTTATATAAAAATTAATAAAGATGAAAAATTATTTAAGAATTTCGACAGTAGCATTCGTATGTAGTATTTCATTATTTTCTTGTATTCCTGAACCCGTAACAGAAACTAATGACAAAAAAAAACAGGTTGATGAACAAGCAATAAATGGGAAAGGTGCCGTTAATAATAGACCAACATCTAACGATGATGATTAATATTATGACTATAAAATGAGTTCCTTTTTTACCACATTTATAATTCTCTGAAAATCAATTATTCTGAGATTGTTTTTTATTTACACCTGCTTTTTTATTGTTAACACTTTGTAATTATAATAATGGTGTAACTTCTTCCGAAACAAAAAAAGATTCAATTAGTTATTATTATAATCAAAGTAAAAACGAACAATTAGATTACAAGGTCTACTTTTTTATACTGATAAAGCATATTAGTATTATGATAGTTCCAAAGAATCAATTTTGGAACTGGCTGGTGTATTAATTATTTAGAACAGTAAGCTTGTTGAAAAAGAGGAATTGCTAAAACGAGAAAAACATCAAATTAAGACCGTTGCAAAAGGTATTCCTTTTTTAAATTTCATTTTTAATTGAAATAGTTTCCCCAAAGATGTTTTTTTTTAAAACCTTGCCTTTTTTTAAATACCACACTACTCCTTGTACACATATTTACGAATTATAGTTTCCGATATTGGGGTTAATTTTTCTTTGCTATTCCTATGTAAGTTTTGGCATGTAAAAAATTCTATCTGACGATTAACTTTTGCATACCAATACAAAGGTTTCCCCTCTTTAAAAAAAACCATAGACGTATCTAAAGCCACTTTTTTACAATTTTTTAATAGTTTATTATCCAAAGGAATAATTCTAGGATTGTAATTTTCTCCACATAGTGTTTTTTCATAATGATCTTCTACCCAAATCATACAACCACTATTTTTTGGTTGGATTAAAAAATACACAACCAAAGCTATACATAAAAAAGCGCCTCCAAAAGGTATTAATTTCCGAAAATTAGTCCCTTTTGGCTTTATTATCTCTTCTTCTTTTTCGTTTTTCTTTTCGCCTACTTTTTCAAAAATAGTTACTTCTTTTTCAGTTTCTACTTCATCAACATCTTTTATAAAATCAACATTTTTTACAAAATCAGAATAATCTTTATAACCTAAATATTTAGCTAAAGCGTGCTGCAGATCCAATTTTGGATCACTTCGAATCTCTTCGCTACCTTCAATATACTTTTCATAATACCTCGTAATAGTTTTTTTGTTTATTGAATATCCAAAATCCTGAGTTATTTGCTCCGATAAAAAAACACTCAAGCCATTCTTACTGTTTTTCCCTGTTTCCTTTACTGCTTTTTCAAATACCTCAACAAATAGTTTCTTAACCATTATTACTCATTTTATGGCTTTAAAGTTATAAAAATAAGATGGACAGAGTGTAAACATTTTTATCTAAAAGCTTTTTGGACATTCTTGCCTACACTCTGTCTACAAGTTTTTTGGATTAGCGTTGCATCTTTGCTTCATCGAATTAGTAAAGATTCTTTAGTGCAAAATCGAATCCGATGTATACAAACTAATTTAAAACTAGAAATATAAAACAGGATCGGAAGATTGATCTGGGAAGTACAAACTACTTTTTCTGTTAGCCTATTTCTAAACTACTTCCTAAAAACGAAGAAGCGCTTCTTCCATTTTTTAATCGTGGCCTATGCCTATTTATCCTCTGGATACCTATCCCAGACAGCCACACTTATGTTCAATTTTAAATTAAAAAACCATGAAAAATTTATATGTAGTATTCGGAATCGTTTTGTTAAACTTATCTCTTTTATCTTGTGACCCAGAAGATAAAAATGCTGATGTAATAACAAAAAAAGTACAAGAGCAATCTATAGGGGGTACTCAACATATTCCTGCAGATGAAACACTTTAATAATTAGATCTACTTTTTATTAGGCTCTATTACAAACAAATACAGCCTTTTTTATTATTTTTAGAAAAATTATATCTCTATGAAAAAATTATATGTAGTATTTGGAATCGTTTTGTTAAACTTATCTCTTTTATCTTGTGACCTAGAAGATAAAAATGCTGATGTAATAACAAAAAAAGTACAAGAACAATCTATTGGGGGACAACAGCAAATTCCCGATGATGAAACACTTTAATAATTAGATTTACTTTTTATTAGGCTGTATTTTAAACAAATACAGCCTTTTTTGTTATTTTTAGAAAAATTATTTCTCTATGAAAAAATTATATGTAGTATTTGGAATCGTTTTGTTAAACTTATCTCTTTTATCTTGTGACTTAGAAGATAAAAATGCTGATGTAACAACAAAAAAAGTACAAGAGCAATCTATTGGAGGGAAACAACAAATTCCTGCAGATGAAACACTTTAATAATTAGATCTGCTTTTATAAGGCTGTATTTGAAATAAATATTGTCTTATTATCATAATTATTTTAATTCTTATAAATTAAGGATCTCTTTGGTTTAGGTTAGACCATTATTTTGTTACCCCTTAAATCTTTTAGACTTAGTATTAGATAGTAATTACTTTATATATATTAACCGTATGGATTGTATCAAAATTCTATTACTAATTGTTACGGCTTTTTATATTAGTTGTCAAAACACTACCCAAACAGGTGATATCAAATCTAATATTAACGAAAATATATCTCAATTATATCAAGTTAGCAAAAACAATAGTCTTTCGATTGAATCTAGATTTTCTGCCATAGATAGTGCTTATCAACTATTACCAAACACGCAAAATGACACCTTAAAATTAAAAGTAATTGACTACAAATCAATCTTCTTGAATGTGTTAAATAAGCTTGATGAATATCAAAAAACGAGTACAGAATTTCTCGCTTTAGCCTTAAAAAATAACAGCCATAAACATACTGGTAAAGCTTATTTTAAATTAGGTAATTATTTTTTTAAACAAAATGAAACTGATAGTGCCTTTTATTATTTTAATAAATCCAAAGAAATATTTATAAATCTAAATGATAGTATAGCCATATTCAACGGGCTCTTGAATATGGCTATCATTCAATCCAACAATAGTGATTATTATGGAGCTGAAAAAACAGGCATTAAGGCCTTGAAATATTTAAACAGCACTAATAAAAAACAATTATTATCCATATACAATAGTCTTTCAATAACTACTAATGCTTTAAAAAATTATGATGAAGCTTTATTTTGGACACAAAAAACAGAACAATTACAAACTGATAAATACCTTATTTCAATTACACAAAACAACAAAGCAGTATACTATATCGAGAAAAAAGATTACACAACTTCCTATAAAATATTAACCAACTTACTACAAAACAAAGAACTAGAAAAAAAAGAGCAGTTATGGGCTAATATTAAATCCAATTTGGGTTATACCTATCTTAAACAAAAAAAATACAAGGCTGCTTTACCTTTGTTAAATAAAGCCTTAGCTATTCAGCAACAAAACAATATGTTATACGAAACTATTGAAAGTTACCGTAGACTTTCGGAGTTTTATGAGGCTACTGGTAATATAATTAAGGCAAACATTTTTGCCAACAAAGCCCATAAGTTAGCATTACAAACTAGCAACCTTACCGAAAAAGTACAAACCTTAAAACGAAGATTAGATTTTACAGAAGGGGCTGCCTACAAAAAACTTTCCCAACAATACATCCAATGGAACGATAGCCTACAGCTAACTAGCCTAAAAAACCGTGATTTATTTGCCAAAATAAAGTACGAAACCGAGAAAAATAGGAACGAAATTTTAGAGCTAAATACCAAAACCGTAGAAAAGGATTTAAAAATAACCCGAGAAAAAAACACGCGTTATGCATGGATATTTGTGGCATCGATGCTTTTGTTAGGTATTGGTTTTAGCATTTTTTATTGGAGACAACGGGTAACCCTTACCCACTTTAAAGCTACGCAAGAGACCGAAAATAGAATTTCTAAAAAAGTCCACGACGAACTTGCCAATGATATTTCGGATATTAGAACTTTAGTAGAGCATCAAATTCCTTCTGAAAACCCTATAAAATCTAAAATTACTACCAAATTAGATACTGTTTATGTGCTAACACGAGATATTGCTACAGAAACAGGAAGTATTACTTTTCTAAATTCTTTTGGGGAAACCCTTAACAATCTTCTCTTGCAACACAACCATCAGGGGCTTAAAATTATTACTACTATTAAAACCATAGATAAAGTTACCCTTAACACATATACCAAAAGTGCTATTTATAGGACATTACAAGAGCTAATGGTAAATATGAACAAACACAGCCAAGCCACTAAAATTACTATTGCCCTTAAAAGTGAAGGAAAAAAACATACAATTACTTATTCCGATAATGGCGTTGGTGCCCAAAAAATAAAACGCATAAATGGGCTACAAAATGCGGAAAACCGTATGCAAAATGTAGGGGGAAGCTTTACTTTTAAAACCTCTAAAGGAAATGGTTTTAAAGCCATTATTACATTTAAAGCATAAATAACTATGGGGTTTAAAAACATTTTAATTGCCGAAGATATGAGTTCTACAAACTCGGGAGTAAAAAAACTTTTAAGTGATAATTATCCCTTGGTACATACTACACATTATTGTGATGAAGCCTTGCTTAAAGCAAAATCTGAACTACAAAAAAATACTCCTTTTGATTTATTAGTTACCGACCTTTCTTTTATAAAAGATCATCGCCCTGCAAAACTAACCAATGGGCAAGAACTAATTGCCGCTATTAAAGAGCTTCAACCCAACATAAAAGTAATTGTGTTTAGTATGGAAGGGAGTATTGGAAAAGTAAAACAATTATTAGAGAATTTTGCTATTAACGCTTTTGTACAAAAAGGCGCTAACGATTTAAAAGAATTGAAAAAAGCAGTTACTAGTGTGACTAACAATACTACTTACTTATCCCCAGCTATAGAGCAACTACTAAAAAACCAAGATGCTATAGAAACCATTGAGGATGTAGATATTTTTATTTTAAAACTACT
>CALGNG010000408.1 GCA_937958735.1 uncultured Aquimarina sp.
ATACAACGGCTCTTTTAATAGGCTGCAAATATACACTCTTTTGCTAAGCTACAAAGCATTTTGCTAAAAGAAATATTAAATCTTCTTCATTTGTTGCTTCATCATATTTATTTGCTCTTTAAGCACCCCTTGTTTATCCAGTTTTTTAGCTTCTGTTAATAAACCTTGTGCTTCCCTCTTACGTCTCTTTTGCATAGAGATTCCTGCTAAGCTTAACTTAGCCATAGCTAAATCTTGATCCATAGATAAACCTAACTTAACAGCCTTACGCAAATATTTTTCTGCCTGCGTCATATTAGTTTGCGACAATATAATACCTCGCAAGTAATTGTAATACCCTTGTTGCTTAGTAACCAATGCCGTTTCTGGATTTTTAATTTTATCCAAGATTTCCGAAGTCCCTTCGAAGTCTTGTTTTCTCAACTTTAAAAAAGCCCACAAGATTACTTCGTTTTTAAAATACAAAAACACGAAGATCCCTGCTAATAATAACAGTAATATTCCATTACCTATATACTTGTCTGCAAATTGAAAAACAGCTAAAACAGCAACTAAAGCTGCCAAAACTAGTTTTATGTTTTTATTGAACATTATTTCTTATATTTATTTTAAGAGAGCACAAAGATATTAAAAGAATTTGTTTTTTTTTACTTAGGCGCTTGGTAAACTCAAAAGTCTTCGTATATTTGCACGCAGTTTTAAGGCGGGTTTTCTTGCATTAAAACTATAACGTATAGATAAAGACTTTTTAACGATATTTTATAATGAGTAAAAGAACATTCCAACCGTCTAAGAGAAAAAGAAAGAATAAACACGGATTCAGAGAGCGCATGGCTTCTGCAAACGGAAGAAAAGTCCTTGCTCGTAGAAGAGCTAAAGGTAGAAAGAAAATATCTGTTTCTTCGGAAATTAGACATAAACACTAGTATGTTTTGTTATTGAATAATATAGGTGTTACTTTTTTTAAAGTAACGCCTTTTTTTATACCTTTTAAAAATAAGTTGTAATACCCTACCAAATGCCAAAAAATAGTAATCTTAAATGTGTTTTATTAATAGGTTCGGGACCTATTGTAATCGGTCAAGCTTGTGAATTTGATTATTCTGGATCACAATCTTTACGTTCGTTAAGAGAAGACGGAATTGAAACAGTATTAATCAATTCTAATCCTGCCACTATTATGACGGATCCCACTATGGCGGATCACGTTTATTTAAAACCCTTAACCACAAAGTCTATTTGCGAAATATTAGAAAAACACCCTAATATTGATGCTGTGCTTCCTACAATGGGAGGGCAAACTGCTTTGAACTTATGTATCGAGGCTGACGAAAAAGGAATCTGGAAAGATTTTAATGTAGAAATGATTGGAGTAGATATTGATGCCATCAATGTTACAGAAGACAGAGAATTATTTAGAAAATTAATGGGGGAAATTGGAGTTGGAATGGCTCCTCAAGCAACTGCTAATTCTTTCTTAAAAGGTAAAGAAATTGCTCAAGAGTTTGGTTTTCCATTATGTATTCGTTCTTCTTTTACTTTAGGAGGAGCCGGTGCGGCAATTGTTCATAAAGAAGAAGATTTTGATAAATTACTTACACATGGTTTGGAAATTTCTCCTATCCATGAAGTAATGATTGACAAAGCCTTATTAGGTTGGAAGGAATACGAATTAGAATTATTACGCGATAAAAATGATAATGTAATAATTATTTGTTCTATCGAAAATATGGATCCGATGGGAATCCACACAGGAGATTCTATTACAGTAGCTCCAGCCATGACGCTTTCGGACAAAACTTACCAACGTATGCGTGATATGGCAATCCATATGATGCGTAGTATTGGAGATTTCGAAGGAGGATGTAATGTACAATTTGCAGTTAGTCCAGATGAAGCTGAAGACATTATTGCTATAGAAATTAACCCTCGTGTATCCCGCTCTTCTGCATTAGCAAGTAAAGCTACAGGGTACCCTATTGCTAAAATAGCTACTAAATTAGCGATTGGCTATACATTGGACGAATTAGATAACCAAATTACTGGATCTACTTCTGCTTTATTCGAACCAACTTTAGATTATGTAATTGTAAAAATACCACGTTTTAATTTTGATAAGTTTGAAGGCTCTGATCGCACATTAGGGTTGCAAATGAAGGCTGTAGGTGAAGTAATGGGTATTGGACGTTCGTTCCAAGAGGCATTACACAAAGCCACTCAGTCTTTAGAAATTAAACGTAATGGATTAGGAGCCGATGGTAAAAGTCATCATAATTACGACACCATTATCGAAAAATTAACCAACGCTAGTTGGGATCGTGTATTTGTAATTTATGATGCAATACAAGCTGGTATTCCTTTAAGTAGAATACATGAAATCACTAAGATTGACATGTGGTACTTAAAGCAGTACGAGGAATTAAATGCAATTGATAAAGAAATTTCTTCTTACACAGTAGCAACATTACCTAAAGACCTATTATTAGAAGCAAAACAAAAAGGTTTTGCCGATAGACAAATTGCGCACATGCTTAATTGCTACGAGAGCGAAGTCTACGCTAAGCGCGAAGAATTAAAAATAAACCGTGTTTACAAATTAGTAGACACCTGTGCTGCCGAGTTTAAAGCGCAAACTCCTTATTACTATTCTACTTTTGAAAGTGATATTGAATTAGCAGATGGCACTATAACCGTTCAAAACGAAAGTATTGTTACCGATAAAAAGAAAGTAATTGTTTTAGGTTCTGGCCCCAATCGTATTGGTCA
>CALGNG010000409.1 GCA_937958735.1 uncultured Aquimarina sp.
CCGCATTATAACTAATATTAAGTTTTACTCCTCTTAGTTAATCCAAAAAACAACAACACACAAACCGAAGTAAATAAGGTAGATAGCGCTATTTGCTTTAGTATAAATACCACATGCGAAATATTAAACACTTCTAAGCTAAACAGTACTATATGATGTAATAACGTTCCTACCAATACATAAATAAACATTTCTTTAAAATTTACATCGGCAAACTTTAAACTTTGATTTTCGTATGTTATCCCAAAGCTAGACACTAATAACAGGGGTCTAACATAGGCCAAAACTAAACAAGCTGCGGCATTTACACCTCCTGTGTTTTCGAACATATCCAAGATTAATCCAAAAACAAAACTAATGGTTAACAATGCCAGTCTATCTAATTTTATAGGTAACAAAAGCACAAAAATAACATAAGGAAACGCATTTATATTACCTAGGAAACCTAAAGGCATATGATTAAAAACCAACACTTGCAAGAGTATTAATAATATAAACCTAACGCTATTTCCAACGAAGTTATTATTCATTCGAATTGGATTCTAATTTTTTAATTTCTTCAGATTCTTTGTTTCTAATCAATTGTACAAAACCTACGTCCGTCATATCGTTAAATAACTTTACGTTTACCGTAAAATAATTTTGATTGGTATCCAAAGAAAAATCTTCTATAGCCCCTATCAAAATTCCTTTAGGAAAAATAGTAGAACGCCCTCCAGTAACAATAGTATCGCCTTTTTTTAAAGGGGCTAATCTTGGAATATCTGTTAATTGTACTGTATTAGGGTCGTTTCCATCCCAAACTAAAGACCCAAAATGATTGGTTTTTTTTAATTGTGCGTTGATCCTAGAGTTTTCGTTAAGAATGGATATTACTTTGGAATATTTATTAGATACATGTTCTATAATTCCTACAATACCCAAATCCGTAACTACTCCCATGTCTGGATATACTTTGTGTTTACTGCCCTTGTTAAGAGTTAGATAATTCTTTTTTTTATGATAAGTACTATTTATTACCTCTGCTTCTATATACTTAAATTTTGTTCCTTTTTCCAAACTATCTAATAAAACCGTATCCTTAACCTTTGTGGTTCCTAACTGTTTTTGTTGTTCTAAAAAATGAATCTTTTGTTTTAGCGCGGTATTCTCGTTAAGTAAACGAACATTATAATTTTTTAATCCAAAATAGCTTGTAATAGAATTTCTTGTTTCCAGTATACCTCCCGTAAAATAACTTGTAGAACTAATAAATTTATTAGAGTGGTAATTATGGGATTGTATAGTAAATGTTAACGCAAGCAATAACAAAAAGAGAAACCAAAGGGTATTTCTACTCTTTATTAAAAAATTAATAATTTGCTGCATTGCCTAGCCACTCTTACTTGATTAAAACACTTTTATATCGCTCTAGATTTTTAAGCGTAATTCCTGTACCCCTTACTACTGCTCTTAACGGATCTTCTGCAATGTACACTGGTAAGTCTGTTTTTTGAGACAAACGCTTGTCTAAACCTCTTAGCATAGACCCTCCTCCTGCAAGATAGATTCCTGTATTATAAATATCGGCAGCTAATTCTGGCGGGGTTTGCGATAGGGTTTCCATTACTCCATCTTCTATACGTAAGATAGATTTATCTAATGCTTTAGCTATTTCTCTGTAAGAAATTTGTACTTGCTTAGGTTTTCCTGTAAGCAAATCACGTCCTTGAACGCTCATTTCTTCTGGTGGGGTTTCTAAATCTTCTGTAGCCGCACCAATTTGAATTTTAACTTTTTCTGCAGTACGCTCTCCTACATAGAGGTTATGCTGCGTACGCATATAATAAATAATATCGTTAGTAAATACATCTCCTGCTATTTTAACGGATTTATCACAGACAATTCCTCCTAAAGCTATCACTGCAATTTCGGTAGTACCACCACCTATATCCACAATCATATTTCCTTTAGGCTGCATAATATCTACTCCAATACCAATGGCTGCTGCCATAGGCTCGTGTATTAAGTATACTTCTTTTCCGTTAACACGTTCTGCACTTTCCCGTACAGCACGCATTTCCACTTCTGTAATACCAGAAGGGATACAAATAACCATACGCATGGCAGGTTTAATCCACTTTTTCTTTAATGCTGGAATTTCTTTTATGAAACGATTAATCATTTCCTCACTTGCTGCAAAATCTGCAATTACCCCATCTTTCAAAGGTCTAATTGTTTTGATGTTTTCGTGAGTTTTACCCTGCATCATCGCAGCTTCTTTACCAACAGCTCTTACCTTCCCAGTACTTCTATCTATGGCGACAATAGACGGGCTATCCACAACTACTTTGTCATTATGTATAATCAAAGTATTTGCAGTACCTAAATCAATTGCAATTTCTTCTATCAGAAAATCAAAAAAGCCCATAGATTAAGTATAAGAGGGGATTGTTATTTAGTAGTTGACCCTAAATGTATAAAAATTATAAATACTTCTGTTTATTTTTTATCTAAGATTTACAACAAAATCTTAACCATTTGAAAAACAGAAGTATTTACATACTGTATTTTATTATTAATGCTTAAAGTGTCTTGTTCCCGTCATTACCATTGCCATTCCATTTGCATCACAATAGTCGATACTTAGTTGATCTTTTATAGATCCACCAGGCTGGATTACCGCCGAAATTCCTGCATTATCGGCTAATTCTACACAGTCTGGAAAAGGGAAAAAAGCATCACTTGCCATTACTGCTCCTGTTAAATCAAATTTAAAAGCTTGCGCTTTTTCTACCGATTGCCTTAAAGCATCTACACGAGAGGTCTGTCCTGTACCACTAGATAATAATTGATTGTTTTTAGCAAAAACAATGGTATTGGATTTAGTATGCTTACAAATTTTGGAAGCAAATAATAAATCCGAAATTTCTTGAGCTGTTGGAGCTTTTTTAGTAACCGTAGTTAAATCACTTTTGGCATCTGTAATACTATCTTTATCTTGTACTAATAGACCGTTTAAGCATGTACGTACATTTTCTATAGGTAAAGCAATTTCGTTCTGAATTAGAATAATACGATTTTTCTTTCCTTTTAACACCTCTAAAGCATCGGCATCGTAAGCTGGCGCTATAACTACTTCGCAAAACAATTGATGGATTTCTTCTGCGGTTGCTTTGTCTATAGTGGTGTTACTTATTAAAACTCCTCCAAATGCCGAAACAGGGTCTCCTGCCAAAGCATCTACATAAGCTTGTTTAATGGTATCTCTTTGTGCTAAACCACAAGCATTATTATGCTTTAGAATTGCAAAGGTTGGCGCTTCTCCTTTAAATTCATTCATTAAATTTACAGCACCATCTACATCTAACAAATTGTTATACGATAATTCTTTACCATGAAGTTTTTCGAACATAGCGTCAAAATCCCCAAAAAAGGTTCCCTTTTGGTGTGGGTTTTCTCCATAGCGTAATGTTTTCCCTTCGGTAACACTTGTTTTAAAAACTACTTCTTCTTTTTCTTCTGCGTTAAAGTAATTAAAGATAGCAGTGTCGTAGTGAGAAGATACATTAAAAGATTTGGCAGCAAAACGCTTACGGTCCTTTAAAGAAATAGCTCCATTACCTTCTTTTAGTATATTTAAAAACTCGGCATAATCGTTTACCGAAGAAACACAGGTAACATCTGCAAAGTTTTTGGCCGCTGCACGGATTAAGGAAATACCTCCAATGTCTATTTTTTCTATAATATCTTGCTCTGGCGCTCCAGAAGCTACTGTTTTTTCGAAAGGATATAGATCCACAATTACTACATCTATCTGAGGGATACCGTACTCTGCTATTTCTTTTACATCGCTCTCTACATTTTGACGATTTAAAATTCCTCCAAACACTTTAGGGTGTAATGTTTTTACTCTACCCCCTAATATAGAAGGGTAACTGGTTACCTC